>JBARXP010000274.1:0-8390 GCA_049647405.1 Elainellaceae cyanobacterium
TATTGTTTCCGATAACCCTTGCTCTCTTCTGAACCTCTGCTAAATACAGCACGCTACCAATCCTCTCCTGTGCCTTAGTTTGACGATGAGGTAGGGAATCTAACCCTAATAGACTCGTTGCAGTTGACTGACCTCTAGTCTACACAACACCTCTGAATCAGCAGTCAATTCTGCATCAAGGTGAGTGTATCTATCCAATCGTGGTTAGAGGATACCCCCTATCAGCCCTAACCGCTTCTTTATCCACGGCCTCAATGTTGCTTTTATCGCCATGCCCCAATATTGCCTGCCAAATGGGCCTTTAGGTATTCTTGCTTTTCAGGTGGTTAAAAATGACTGGGTGGTTATGCCTCAATGATTCTTGTGGTCATCCGGCTTTTCAGCACCAGTCAACAAACACCCAGTCAACAAACACTAGCTGACACCGCTTATGTGACACCGCTGTCTAAAAGCATACCCGTTATGTTATTTGCAGTTTTACAAAGGTTCTCAGCACTTTCTGACTTCCATGTACCATTTCTACCACTTTCATCCAAAATATTGATGCCTGCTACCGTGTATCTATGAGTCTTTTATGGATTATCGGCAAAGGTGAATGCGGCACAACTCGAATAGAAAGGCTCGAGGCCCAAAGTTCTCAAAAGTCATTGACAGCATTTTGGGTCGTCTAGTTTCCTGATGACGATTCGCGAGGCGCATTATAGACACTCTACACAGAATTGAGGAAAAGCTATCAGAGTTTGCGATTTTTTCACTATGAGATGCCTGTGGAGAAAACCCACAACGCTTGAAAAATGAGCGCTGACTCGATGCCTTGTGAATCAGATTTTACAGGTGTGTTCTTTCGAGGGTACAACATTACATCTTCAAAAGCTTGCCACAACTCAAGGCTATCGGGCGTATAACACTGCACTTTTGCCGACCTATCGTTCCAGCTTCGGCTGTAGGTTGAAGGGTTATTAGAACGATAACTTTTAAGCTTTAGGCAGATTTGAGAGGCGATCGCTTTTGAGAGAGTTATGATTTAGGCATGTTACTGCATTGCCATAGTCTCAAATAACCTATGACGTATCTTGAATTTCTTGCTGAATCGTAAGGTTGACTGTGGATAAATGCTTCAGGACGAGATTTTAGAATCTCTGTGATTAAGCCAAGTCATGAGCATAAAGGGGACATTTTACTCTGACCCTGCGTTAGCTATGAGTCAGAGTTGGCATGACTAGACTACTGTAAGGGTTGTTATTCCAAATAGTAGTGCCATCTATTATCCGCAATCTCAACGGAGTGAGCGTTGCTGTTGTAGGTGCAGCACTTTAAGTGTCGGGAGATGAGTCGGGTCGAATGCAAGGCGAATTAAACGAAATCGATGTTCGTAGCATTCTTCAGCTAGTTGAGCTGGGGCAGCGCACGGGTGAGCTATATGTGGAAGCATATAACTCACCCTGGGGTCTGCTTGTGCGCGATCGCACAGCTAAGACGATCGCGCACAATCCATCTTGGTTTGTCTTCTTCCAAAATGGCAGCATCATCTATGCCGCAGACAATAGCCCCAACCTGTCTCGACTGCGCGATTACCTCCAAGCCTTTGGTTTGGAATCCGCCCTAAAAAACTTAAGCATTCCGGCGATCGCCACCATTAACGCTCCAGAATATGGTCATTTGTGGGCCTTGCTAGAGAATCGTACGCTTGCCCCTGAGCAAGGACGTATTATTGTCCAAAGCATGATTCGAGAAACACTATTTGATCTGTTGAGCCTACACCAGGGGTCTTTTATCTTCGAAATTGGCCCATCTCTTGCTCCCCAACTGATAAATCTCAATATTGATCCGCTTCTGGGCATCATTATGAAACAAGTCCAAGAGTGGAAACAATTGAGCCCTCACATCCATTCCCCTAGCCAATGCCCAATCATTACCGATACTGACCTACTCCGAGAGACCGTTAAGGCCAGTACCTTCAATACCATTCGAAAATGGGCAGATGGGAAAACAACGATTCGTCAGATCGCGCGGTATCTCCGGCGCGATATCGTGACAGTTGGGCGAGCTTTACACCCCTATGTTCAGCAAGGGCTAGTCCAGTTCAGCGTGGCCGCTACTGCCGAGTCTCATGGCGTTCCTACACAGTTTGCCCATGCTTTCATTGACCGAGTTCCTCGGATCGTGTGTATTGACGATGGTTTAACCCTACGCAAAACTGTCGAAGGGATTCTGAGTCAACACGGATATGAGGTAACTGCTATCGGTAATCCTCTCAAGGCTCTTGGCCTAGCGTTTCAGCTCAAGCCTGACTTGATCTTGTGCGACATCTCCATGCCAGAGTTAGATGGGTATGAAATCTGCGCAATGTTACGAAAGTCTACACTCTTTCGACAGACCCCTATTGTGATGCTGACAGGAAAAGATGGTTTTATCGATCGTGTCAAAGCGCGGATGGTCGGGGCCACAGACTACTTGACTAAACCGTTTGGTGAGAGTGAATTGCTCACGCTAATCGAAAAATATGTCGGGTTAGGCAAGCCTAATCGAGAAAGTCCCAATACACTACTGGCAGAAGCTCTAGAGAATGAACTGGATTTGGATGTTTCTTCAGATGCATCGGTCACTCCATCATGAGGAGTCATCGCCAAAGAATAGTGCTCCTGAGCCGACAGTCCGTCTTGAGAGATCGTTGTTCAAGAGGTTCCGTGATTGTGATAAGCTTCCCCGTTACTTATCTCGGATAACAGGTAGGAGTTATGAGTACGGTTTTAGTCGTTGAAGATAGCGTGACACAACGAGAGATGATTACAGATTTACTTCGTGGAAGTGGCCTGACGGTTGATGTTGCGAGTGACGGAGTTGAAGCTCTTGAACAAATTCAGGGTAATCTTCCAGACTTGGTCGTGTTAGATATCGTCATGCCCAAGATGAATGGTTACGAGGTTTGTCGCAGGCTGAAGGCAGATCCAAAAACTCAGGATGTGCCTATCGTAATGTGTTCATCGAAAGGGGAGGAGTTTGATCGATACTGGGGCATGAAACAGGGAGCAGATGCTTACATTGCCAAGCCGTTTCAACCGACAGAGTTGGTCGGCACGGTCAAGCAACTTTTGCGGGGATGAGTGCAGTCATACATCTGCTGTTGGCATAGTTTCAGCATCAAACTCTGTTTGAGCATACGGTCTTGAAAGGAAGTCGTTCAATGTTATGGTTGGCAATCCAGATTTTTTGACAAACAAAGGGCAAGAACAAGTTCCTGAGTTTCAGGAACTAGAAAGCCCTGAAGGTGAACTTCATCTTCGATTTTTGACCGCATCAAAACAGGAATTCGCGCTTCCTGCAACGGGAATCCGTGAAGTGATTTCACCGTCTCCTGACCGGATTACTCCGATTCCGAATATTTCTCCATTGCTCTTGGGTACTCTCAATGTGCGCGGTCGAGTGATTTGGGTCGCTGATTTAGGGCAATTTTTAGGAGAAACGCTTCAGCTAGGTACAGATCGTGCTGAGATTCCCGTGATTGCTGTGGAAGATCAGGATATAATGCTTGGCCTAGCTGTTGACCATATCATCGGTATGGACTGGTTAGATATCGAAGAAGTACAGATGTCATCGGGCGCACCTGACGGTATGGCACCTTTTTTAAGAGGAGAATGGTCGGTTCAGATTAATGAAGATGTTCGTCATTTGAAGCTGTTGGATCAAGTTTCCATTCTTCGTTCTGCTCGTTGGGCCGCTTAATTATTGATTCTTTGAGCTGTTATCGATCCTATTTATTTGTACTGTTGATTAGGCCAATGTCATTGATGCCTTGTTGTGAAAGGTACAGAAATATCAAAAAACGAGCGAGCAGATGTGAATTGGCCTTGAATGGAGCTATAAAGCTGTTGAGACTGAGGATGGTAAGCATGGATTTTGGGGACATTATCCGGTTCACAATTTCTTACTGATCAGCCAAATCGAGAATCGTCTATTGATGTTAGAACACTCGCATAGGCGGGAGAGAGCAAATGGGATTAGGCACTGACTACGCTAACCAGTATCAAAAAGCTGAAAAAGCCTACATGCAGGGCAAGTATGAAGAGGCTGCGGGCATGGTTGATCAGCTTGCCGATGCCCATCCAGAAGATATTAGTGTGTGCTTGTTGAAAGGGCACATTTATTGCTACGGTCTGCACTCGTATGACGTGGCGTGTCAGCAGTATCAGGCTGTTCTGAATCTTACTGCCGATCAAGAATACATCGACTATGCCAATAATGGTCTCAGCTATGCGAGCCAATTCTCAAGTGGAGGGCTCGCAAGTTCTGAGTTTTCAGATGGTGAAGACTTGTCAGACTCTGTCAGCAACTTTGATGTTGAAGACAATGCCGAAGACTGGCTCGATGTCCCTGATGAGACCATGACCGAAGATGACTTTGATTTTGCCGATTTGGCAGGAGATGATTGGGAAAGCAATGAGTCAGAGTCAGGAGGCTCTAATGGTTTTGCCCAAAGTCGTGATGGTTCCAACACCACAGATGTGGAGTCTGATGGCGAGGCTTTAGCAGATAACGGGGCGTTTGATGATCAGTTGTTTGGCGATGAACCCTCTGATGTCGGCGATCGCAGCGATAATCCTTTTGCCCAAGATGATGCTCCTTTCGCTATGGGTGCAGTGACAGGTGCCGATGAAGGATCGTCTCCGTTTGACGATCCTTTTGGTGCTGGTGACGAAGACGCCTTTGGGGCGGGAGCCGGGGAGGTATTTGATCCCTTTGCATCAGATGAAATGGACGAGAGTGGCGGGGCGGCTCAATCGAGTGAGACGAGTGAGTCAACCTTTGTCGATCAGTCGTTTGCTTCGGATGGCGATCGCCCGATATCGGGTCGTGACCCCTTGGCTTCTCCGCCACCGACAGACGAAGACACTCTCTTTATGATGCCGGATGCTTCGGCGACCGAAGACGAGCAAGACTTTGCCCTTTCCTCCGACACGGAATCCAGTGACAACTACGGCGTCGAAAATAGCTATGACAATTACGGTGGCGTAGATGCTTACAGCTATTCAGACGAGAATGCTGAAAGCTACGGCAACCCTCAAGAGTATGCCGCCGAAAGTTATGAGTCCAGCAATTATGGCGCTGATGACTACGGTGCTGATGACTATGGTGAAAACTATGGTGATGTTAGTGATTATGACGATAATTTGAGCAATGCCCAGTTTCCTGGAGAGCAAACTGAGGTAACGTTCATCTCCTCTGAAAGCGAGAATTTTTCGGAGGATGAAAGCGAGAGTTTTCATGATAGCGATTTTGGAGCCAGTGATTTTGGAGCCAATGATTTTGGCTCGTTTGACGATGGGCTTGCAACGAGCGAAGACTCGGGCATAGGGGATACTACGCCTTCAGCTAGCGAAAGTAATAGCTTTGACTTCCTTGATGAATTCGACGAGTTTGATGATTTGGGGAGCTTGCCTGATTTCGACTTGTCCGATAATTCGGCGGGATTCACCAGTCCCACTATGGGAAGAAATTCTGGATTCTCAGAGGGAAATTCTGCTGCGACTAGCGATATCGGATTTGATTCTGATGACTTTACAGATCAGTCTTTGGTTCAAGACGAAGAAGTATTCACTCTGTCGGGTACTTCAGATAGTCTGCCTGCTTTTGCGCCCTCAGGCATATCGAGTGCTGAGCCTGAAGTTAGCGTAGAGCAGGGGTGGCTTGCCTTTGTTGAGAATGCATCTCTTGGAACGAAGAAAATGATGATCGCTGGGGTTACTGGCGTCGTCTCAGCTTTAGCGGTGGCTGGTGTGAGCTATGGTGCAGCAACCTTAGTTCCCGAAAATCGAGATGCTGTGGTGAAAACCGGCGGATTGATGGCATTAGCCGCTGGAATTGCAGGGGCAGGGACTTCTGCCCTGCTGGGGCAGGCGGCTCTGAGACCCATCGAAAAAACCACTGCGAACTTGCAATCACAGTTTGAATCGGTTTCAAAAGGTAATTTAAATGCCCGAGCAACTGTTTATTCTGAAGACGAATTTGGTCGATTAGCGACTGAGTTCAATCAGATGGCTCGAATTATCCTCACTACAACGAGTGAGGCGCAGCGTAAGGCAGAAGAGCAAGAGCAGGCAAAAGAGGATTTGCAGCGACAGGTAATTCGGCTTCTAGATGACGTAGAAGGGGCTGCACGAGGGGACTTGACTGTGCAGGCTGAGGTGACGGCAGACGTACTGGGTGCGGTAGCCGACTCATTCAACTTAACCATTCAAAACTTGCGCGAAATTGTGCAGCAGGTGAAGCAAGCGACTCGACAGGTGAGTAAAGGCTCGACAGAAAATGAAATTTTTGCGCGATCGCTCTCTTCTGATGCTCTGCGTCAGGCTGAAGAACTGGCTGTGACGCTCAACTCAGTGCAGGTGATGACGAACTCCATTCAGAGGGTGGCTGAGAGTGCCCGCGAAGCTGAAGAAGTGGCTCGATCAGCTTCTGCGACTGCGTTGAAAGGGGGAGAAGCGGTAGAGCGTACCGTGTCAGGTATTTTGCAGATTCGAGAAACGGTCGCAGAAACGACTCGAAAAGTAAAACGCTTGGCGGAGTCTTCCCAAGAAATTTCGAAGATTGTCGCGTTGATTTCTCAGATTGCTTCTCGAACTAACCTGCTTGCCTTAAACGCCAGTATTGAGGCAGCACGGGCAGGCGAAGCAGGCCGAGGATTCGCAATCGTAGCCGATGAGGTGCGTCAGCTCGCTGACCGTGCGGCAAAGGCTTCGAAAGAAATTGAACAGATCGTGCTACAGATTCAAAGTGAGACGGGGTCTGTAATGACCGCGATGGAAGAAGGCACCCAGCAGGTGATCGAAGGAACACGACTGGCCGAGCAGGCGAAGCGATCGCTCGAAGATATCATTCAGGTGTCTAATCGAATTGATGCTTTGGTTCGTTCAATCACAGCAGATACGGTCGAACAGACCGAGACCTCTCGCGCTGTCGCTCAGGTGATGCAATCTGTTGAGCTAACGGCTCAAGAAACATCTCAAGAGGCGCAAAGAGTGTCTGGGTCTCTCCAAAACTTGGTGGGTGTTGCACGAGATCTGCTGAATTCTGTAGAACGGTTTAAGGTTGAAGAGTCTTAGGCTGAGCAGTCAGAGATGCTGGAAAAAATGGGGTATGGGCGATCGCTTTATAAATCTTTGCTTTTAGTCGCAGCCCTGTCATATCGGCAACGGATGAGAGAAGTCTTGCCTAGTGTTTGACCTTATAATTCCTTGAAAACAGGCTGTTTAGAGCAATTAGTGTCATGAAACTACCCAGGCCAGTGGCTTGACTTGTCTGCTATTCAACGGGTTTTGAAGATAACGCTAAGCGATCGCCAGTAACTCGTTAATTCTGAAGAATTTCCTGGCGACTCACAGAAAAAATGTATAGACTTTGGGTTAACCCGATTTGTGGGGAGCGATGCGAAGGGCGTTTGCAAGCACAACGCTTGGAATATCAATTAATCTGATATCGTGTAAGACAAACTTGGGTAAGTTAAGCCAATATTATTAACTCACTTAAGATAATCCACTCAGGTAATCTACTCAGGGCGTTTCTGACCGACCTTTGCGGCACAGATCGAGGAAACGGGAGGAGGACTCCATGCAGTCAGAACAGCAACAGCGGATCATGGGCTACTTCATTGAGGAGGCAAAAGACCACCTCAATACGATTGAGCAGGGGTTGCTGAACCTGCAAAGCACCATTGAAGATCCAGATTTAGTTCACGAAGTATTCCGCGCGGCTCACTCCGTTAAGGGTGGAGCGGCCATGCTTGGCCTTGACAGTATTCAAAAAACTGCTCATCGTCTGGAAGACTATTTTAAGGTTCTCAAAGAATGCCCTGTTCCTGTTGATCAGAAACTGGAGTCTCTATTTCTTCGGATTTTTGATACGCTCCAAGAGCTGGTTGAACAACTGCAAGGCCCGTTTGGCTTAACAGATGATAATGCCGTCCGCATTATGGGAGACGTTGAACCCGTATTAGGGCAGCTTAATGATCACCTCAAGCATTTAGTCGATCAGAGCGGTAGCACTCCGCCCGCCGAGGTCGATTTGTCTTCGCAGCCGATCTCGACGAGTCCTTCCACCGCTCCCTCTCCTGGGGTAGACCTTGAAGATAGCGCTTTGCGACTCTATTTTCAGAGCGATGTGCCCGCTTACTTGAGAGAGATGCTCCAGTATCTAAAACAGCCTGAGACTTCTGAAAACAGAAATCAGTTGCAGCATATCTGTTCTGAGCTTGCCCAGGCCGGAGATTCTTTTGACTTGCCTCCAAGCTGGAATGAGTTGATCCTGACAGCGCAACGGGCGATCGCCAACCCAGACAACTCTTTTAGAGTATTGGCTCCGGCGATTATTAAAGATTTTAAGCATGCTCAAGAGAT
>JBARXP010000275.1:0-4844 GCA_049647405.1 Elainellaceae cyanobacterium
ATCTCATCAAGCACCGTCACCGAATTCCCAACTACGCACAATATCAGCGACTGGGGTTACCGATTGGCTCTGGGGCTGTTGAATCGACCATCAAGCAGATTGCCGCCCGCGTCAAGATCACTGGAGCACTGTGGAAACGGGAGAACGTGCCTCGAATCCTTCAACTTCGATGTGCCTATCTCAATAATGACCTGTGCCTGAGTATTTCTGATTAGTTCCAAACTGGGATGCTCCCTGTTGATGGGGCGATCGCCCTTCCTGACTGGCACATCCAATATCGTCTCCTGCGTTTTCAAATACCACCAAAGCTTGGATAAACGAGGACGACACCTCTCTGTGGAGACAGCTAACGTTCCCAATTAGCGGCCAACATCTCGGCTATTTATTAATACTAGGCTCCTCAGTTCGTACTCCTGCGTAGAGTTAGATCGCATCACAATCGTTTCAGTAGCTCATCGTATTCAGCGTGTGTTCCAATCCAAAACCAATAGATATGCTCTTTTTCCAGCAACCCTAATGCTCTGTAATTGAGGCTGATGCGAGCTGAATAGATTGGCTGACGCTGACTCACTCGCTTGAATTGAAGACTAGGGCGATATGGATCAGTTTTCCAAAGAGCGTATGCTTTATTGGCTTGCTCCCGTACTGAAATAGGTAACTGATTCAACCGCTTACGAAAGTCCTTGGTCGTACTCGACTTCATTGACCCATTGGAAAAACATCGTCGAGTGCTACAACCGTGTCTGAATTAATTTCCTGTCGCACCAGAGCTGAAAGATTATCCCATTGAGTATCTGTAGTGGCTTCAAAGCTTGCCTGCCAAGCTTGCTCGTCTTCTAACTCGGCCAGGAGCCTAAGTGCGATCGCATCTTGCTGGTCGTCGGATAGCTTTGAAACCTCCGCCATGGCTTGTTGTAAAAGTTCAGTCATGCTTTAGAGCGCTCACAGATCACTTAGTTGCAATTGATGACATTATATCTTTCGGATCGAATGAGTTTTCAGGTATGACTCGCATGTAGTGGCTCCTTCATTCAAGCCACTGCGTGATGGCTGCCGATACAGAACCTACCCACTCATCTAGTATTTGGCGATCGCGCTCGGTCATCATGGGATAACGATGGATAGTGGATGCTAGACCAATCAATGCTGGTGATGCTTCTATATCATCCTACTTGTTTACTATCTGCGATCGCCCGTCTCAAAGTTGCAGCGTGTTGATGGGGCGATCGCTGTTCAAATTCTTCCTATGCCCAAGCAACCACTCACCCAACAGAATTTCATGCTGAATGCGGCGATATAATTGGGAGACAGAGCCACATCAAGCAATATGAATCATTCTATTTCTCAAATCAATATTTACAATCGATTAGGCGTTACTCCTGCTGATTTGGAAGAGTTTTGTCGGCGGTGGCGGGTGGCTGAGTTGTCGCTGTTTGGCTCTGTCTTGCGCGATGATTTTACTGAACGAAGTGACATTGATGTGCTTGTGACGTATCTGCCTACGGCTCAACGGGGCTTATTTACAAAGATTGAGATGAAGGAAGAGTTAGAAACGTTGCTGCGTCGCAAGGTAGATTTGGTCAGCAAGAAGGCGATCGCCCAAAGCCGCAACTGGCTACGCCGACGTAATATTTTAGATTCGGCACAGGTTGTCTATGTCGCGTGATCAAGAAGCCTTGGTAGATAGTCTTAAAGCGATCGCCCTTCTCAAAATTGCAGTGTGTTGATGGGGCGATTCCCTTTCGGAGAGCTACAGTCAGTACTTTTACTTCCAAAGACTATCGAGAAGTACCCAGATAGAAAGGTAGATGATTCGATTAATGATTTTCTAGAAGACTGTCCAGCAGCAACAAGAGATGCGGTAGTTAGCCTAATACAAAGAAGCAGATAGCCAGTTACTGATTAACGCAGTGGTCTGAGCCTGAAGACACGAATTTTGTACAGCAGCTACGTTAGTGGACAATTTGCCTCTCACTTATGAAGATTTGCCGTCAGATGGTGTATATCGCAATCATTGGAGAAATGTGTCCTGCTATATTAGAGATATTGTTCGATAACTGTACGGCCTCATCACGATCTAGGGTTAAAACTGTGACGATTGCGAAGAAAGAGCGCGAACAACTCATTAGACGAATTAGCCAAGCATCTGGTGTCGCCCAATATGCCTTGCAAGAAAAAATGACGGACGAGCAGGTTATTCAAGCGGCAGACAATCTACAAGTACTGACCTTACTCAAAAATGCTAACCACTTCAATCGTTATCGTCAGGGGCTTAAAACTCAAGAAGCTAATGAGAAGCTAAAAGCTTTTCTAAACCCTCAACATTCGGAAATTTTGAATGCTGGCAAATGGCTACTCAATGCCCTCTCGAAGTCAGGGAAGGATCGTAAACAAGTACTCTTAGAGCAAGAACTAGTTCATAAAGACGACTATAATGACACCGTTCAGGGCATGCGACATGATGTCGCAAGCATCCAAGAAAGCAGTCAAGAAGCAATCGAAGAAGCAGAGATTAAAATCTTAGCTTTAGAAAAGCGCATTGATACCCTCAAAAAGCAGCTATCCAAGATTCAGGATTATATTTCTTTCAACTATAGTAAAAAAGAGTGGCAAGTGATTAAGAAAACTTTCAACCTCGATTAAGGAGGTATCTATGGATGTCGATGGCATGAGCTATCGTCAGTGGCAGAAACGTAACACTGAATTCTTTAGGCAATTAACGAAAGCTCAACAGAAAACTGCCCGTCAGCAAGGTTACTACAATATTAGTTGGGAAAAAGTTCGGAAGTCCTGGGAAATTCTGCAACAGTTGGCGTCCCTTCCAAGTTTGTTTAACGCTAAGTTAAAGAAAGACGATCTGACTGGTGCAATTGGTCAATCAATCTTAGAGGCTGAGCAAGCCCAAGAAATGGCTAAACAGAGTGTTGCAAACTTGAAGCAGAAACGTAAACAGATTCAAGAGTTAGCAAAAAAAACATTAAACAAATATCAATTACTATAAATGGCTGACTTTAACCGACAGGAATTATCTACTCTATATTTGAGCTCAGATATTAAACTCTTATGGCAGACAAGCCAGAGCCAAGTGGTAATTGATCATCCCCGCTTTGGGAAGATTAGCCCGAATTATTTTCGCAAAAGATATCATCACAAGCCATGTCCTTTCTGTGGTCAAAAAATGGTTCATGGGAAATCAGCACATAGTACGGAAAATCGGCAAGAAGCGATCGCCCGTGGCTACCAATATTCAGATAAGAATGGCAATAAGATTATCAATCGTGCTGGCACTACCTTTTTTCATCCCCATTACGTTAGCCTAGACCACAAACTCAATAAGGCTCGTTGCCCAGACCGGATGTTTGATTACAGCAATCTGCAAATTATGTGCTGGAAATGCAATAACCTTAAGGGCGACAACAATGCCTACGAGCTTCAGTATGCTCTCAACGATTTGCAGGATCTGGTTAAAGAGACTCTCTCCCGCTACCCACTTCTCTGATGGCTCAAATCTGCACACCATGGCCAAAATCTTTGAGCCTCAGAAGACAAGTGAGATCGCTTCTCCCTTAAACATCGTTATCTGACCGAGTGAAAATACTCTCCCTATGCTGATTCTATGGAAGATTGCACTCGCTACTAGGATTTTGAGGCTGCTGACGATCGCCCCTCATTTCCTCCAGCTTTAGCATCACGCAAAAACCACAGTTCGGTTGCCATAAACCAAGACCCGATTTTGCAAATGTAATCGCACAGCCCTTGCTAAGACCACCCGTTCCAAATCCTTCCCTTTACGAATCAGATCAGCCACTTCATCTCGATGGCTCACCCGCACCACATCCTGTTCAATGATGGGGCCTTCGTCTAGATCTTCGGTGGCATAGTGAGCCGTTGCGCCGATAATTTTTACCCCCCGCACATGCGCCCGCAGATAGGGGTTGGCTCCGGCAAACGCAGGCAAAAAGGAGTGATGGATATTGATGATATTAGGAAACTGAGACAGCATCCAGGGGCTGACCACCTGCATATATTTCGCCAGCACCACGAGGTCAATCTTATATTCCTGAAGAATCTCAAGCTGCTTGGCTTCTTGAGCTT
This sequence comes from Elainellaceae cyanobacterium, assembly GCA_049647405.1. Lineage (GTDB taxonomy): Bacteria > Cyanobacteriota > Cyanobacteriia > CAKZMO01 > CAKZMO01 > CAKZMO01. Next base: position 4,096 of record JBARXP010000275.1, read on the forward strand.
GGCGCGTCTCAGCCGTCATCGGGATGTGGTGGTAGTCGATGCCAAACTGAGTGGCGATCGCCTCTAAATTTGGGTGATTACTGATAATCAGCGGAATCTCGGCAGAGAATTCGCCTGCTTGAAGGCGCAGCAGCAAGTCGAGCAAACAGTGGTCTTGCTTTGTGACCCAGATAGCAATGCGGGGCATCGTATCGGAAAAGTGGATTTGCCAGTTGGCTCCCATCGGTTGGGCGATCGCCTCAAACGCAGGATGAATCACGTCGCGGCGCAGGTTGAAGCCTTCGAGCTGCCATTCGATGCGCGTGAGAAACAGTCCCGCCGCTGCATCAGTATGCTGATCGGCGTGAATAATATTGCCGCCATTGGAATAAATGAAATTCGCGATCTTAGCCACCAATCCCTTTTGATCAGGACAGGAAAAGAGCAGCGTTGCGGTGGGGCTGATATAAGACCTGTCCTCCATCCGATCTCCCTTATTGATGAGTAGGTATATGGGTTGAACTTCCGACCTAACCTCTGCGCAAAGGACGGTAAATTCTCCACATCACCATAAGCCAGGATTCTACGCAGGAAAAGTCTTCAAACAAACTAAGTTTGGATATGAAGAGCAGGATAGTAGACGAAGCAGGGTAAGCGCAAGAAAAGCATCAAGGAATTGTGCTAAGTTGCCAGACCAGCGGCAAGGACAGTGAGCATGTAGTCAGGACTCATTGAAGCTCGCTTCGCCTTTTGTTTAAGACTGCGCCGTT
>JBARXP010000276.1:0-15845 GCA_049647405.1 Elainellaceae cyanobacterium
CAGAAAACGAGCCAGTCGACCTAAAAAACTCTCAAAATCTCTCGCTTAGCTGGCTCATGGTCCTGAAATAGTCCATAGTTTCTCCCTCTGACAACCGAGGGATAATTTGCCTTAGTCTAAACTCCAAAAGAGTTGCGAGTCGCGATTGGAGTCCCTCAACGCACCAAAGACCGAGCTGAGGCCCTAAGGTTAAGCCACCGAGGGTGGACCCCTCACCAGATTGCGCAGTATCTGGGTTAGCAAGTCGCCACCGCCCGCACGGCGATTCATCGGTGGCAACAGGACGGCCTATATGGATTATGGGATCGACCTCGTTCAGGGCGTCGGCCCCAATGTTCGATGGCGGTGATGACCGCGTTGGAGGCGTACATCTCGGCGGAGAAGCGTACCGTCAATAGTCGTCAACTGATTGAGCATCTGGCAGAGGTTCACGGCATTTACCTCAGTCGGGGTCACCTGAGACGAGTCCTCAAAAAAAAGATATCGGTGGAAACGCACCCGTCACAGCCATCGCCGTCGCCAAGACCCGGTGCTGCGAGCCCGAAAACAGGCTGACTTAGACCTGCTCCAACAGGCCGCTCAAGACGGCTATATTCAGTTAAAGTACCTGGATGAGTCGGGCTTCGATAGCTGGAGTCCGGTCAGCTACAGTTGGTCGTTCGTGGGGACTCAAAAGCGCCAAGAGCAGACCCTCAAGCGCAGTCGCCGCCTCAGTATTCTGGGCCTCTGGGAAGCGGGACAGGAGATGAGCTACGGCTTAGTGGTGGGCAGCATCAGAAGCGCTACTTACATCCGCTTCATGGATTGGCAGGCCAGCCGCGCCACCCGACTGTTTCAGCGCACGGGCATCGCGACCGTGATTGTCCAAGACAATGCCTCAATCCATACCAGCAAAGCTGTCCGACAGCGGCTCCCGATTTGGCACGCTCAAGGTCTAGATTTTTTTCAACTCCCCCCGTATTGCTCTGAGATGAATGGAATTGAGACCGAATGGCATCAACTCAAAGCTCATGAGATTCGAGGCACGATGTTTGACGATACTTATGATCTAGCCATGGGTGTGATTGCCGCATTGAACGACCGAGGGGCAAAGGCCGATTATGTCCTCAAACGCTTTAATTTCGCGTCCAATCGTCAAGCGAATCCCAACTTGCTCACGACTTGACAGGGCTACGTTTAATTAGGGTCACCTACTTACCTTTTCATTGAGTCCCTTGCGCTGGCTGACATTGGCTTGGCTCATCTGCTGCTAAAAGATTACAGTCAAGCTATTGATTTCTCTGAGCAAGCGTTAGAAATTTCACAACAACTCAACGATGGACGACTAGAAGCTTGGATTTTGAGTGATATTGGTCGAGCATCTCAGTCTTTAGGTCAATATGAAGAGGCAATTGTTCTATACCATCGCGCAATATCAATTTCTCAAGAGATTGATAACCGAATGTGGGAAGTGGTTTCTCTCAATCAGCTTGGGAATGCTTATCAGCGTTTGAATCAGCATCAGGAAGCGATGAGTGCCTATCAGCTTGCCCTTCAGACTGCCCGCGATATCGACTATCGTGCTGGGGAAGGACAGGCTTTAAGCCATATCGGTCATCTCTTCCGCGAACAGGATCAAGTCGAATTAGCAATCCTTTTTTTCAAAGAATCAGTGCATGTCAGGCAGATGATTCGGGAGGGAATGGCTAACCTTGAGCGAGACTTAAGGGAATCTTATGTAGAAACTGTTGCCGATGATTATCGAGCCTTAGCAGAGCTGTTACTACAGCAAGATCGGATTCTCGAAGCCCAAGAGGTTCTGGATCTACTGAAAGTTCAGGAGTTGAATGATTACCTTCATGACGTTCGAGGAAATGCAACAACGGCCAGTGGAGTTGAATTTTGGCAACCGGAGCAAGAAATTCTAGAGCGCTTCAATGCCCAGCAACAGCAAGCTATTGATTTGGGACAAGAACTCACCGCACTCCGCCAAATTCCAGAAGGCGATCGCACCCCCACCCAACAACAGCGCATCGACGAACTCGTGCAACTCGAAGAAGACCTGAATCGTCAGTTCAACGACTTCATCGACAGCGACGAAATCCTCGATCTTGTCAGCCAACTCAACGTCACCACCCAGCGACAGACCCTCAACCTCGATGATGTTGCCCGCCTGCGAGACGACCTACGTCAGCTCAATGCTGTCCTGCTCTACCCCCTCATCCTCGACGATCGCCTCGAACTCGTGATCACGACTCCAGATTCTCCGCCCCTGCGGCGCACCGTCGAAGTTAGTCGCGAAGACCTCAACCAGGCCATTCTCGATTTCCGTCAGACCCTCGAAGACCCACGCAGTGACGCGATCGCCCCCGCTCATCAGCTCTATCAATGGCTCATCGAACCCTTCGAAGCCGATCTCGCCAGCGCCGACCTCGACACCATCATCTATGCCCCAGATGGGCCATTGCGCTACATTCCCCTAGGAGCCTTGCATGACGGCGACCAATGGCTCACCGAACGCTACGCCATCAACAACATCACCGCGCGATCGCTCACCGATTTAGATGCCCAGCCTGCCACCTCTCCCCGCGTCCTAGCGGCAGCATTTACCGACGAAAGCTTGAGCTATCCCGTCCAGATGGGGCAGCGCAGCGTTGACTTTCGCGGATTGCCTTTTGCTGGAGTCGAAGTCGAAACCTTAGTGGCAACCCTGCCCAACATCACCTCATTTATCGACCAAGATTTCAGCCTCGAAGCCGTGCGATCGCGCCTCAATGAATACGATATCGTCCACTTCGCGACCCATGCCGCTTTCGTCCCAGGCATTCCCGAAGACTCATTCATTCTATTTGGCAATGGCGATCGCCCCACTCTAGCCGATGTGCGCGACTGGTCACTGCAAAATGTGGATCTGGTCGTATTGAGCGCTTGTGAAACCGGATTAGGCGGCTTCGGTAATGGAGAAGAAATTTTAGGACTGGGCTATCAGTTTCAGCGAGCCGGAGCCAGAGCCACCATCGCGTCTCTGTGGCAAGTCAGTGACCAAGGCACCCAGGAACTCATCAACGCGTTCTACACCGCTCTCAACAACGACTACTCCAAAGCCGATGCCCTAAGGTGGGCGCAAGTATCGTTGATCAGTGACGATACTACGGTACTAGCAGGCGATCGCGGTGTCGAAGTTGTGATTACGGATTTGGAAGGGCGATCGCTCTCGTATACTGCCAATTTGGCGCATCCCTACTACTGGGCACCCTTCATTCTGATTGGCAATGGATTGTAAAACCAGAGCAAGGCATGATAGGGGCGATCGCCTTATCGTTCGAATTTGAGTCGAAACCCTGGAATGTTGAGAGAGACAATACGAGACTGAACACGCTGGACAAATATTTTGCCGCTGAACTCTGTCATTTTGAGGAGAGGGCGATCGCTCAAACCTCCCGCTAGAGCGCATTTAGGGACATCCAAAACAAATGACATCAAATATGACGCAACCTTTGAGAAATGACACTCAACGTGACGCACATCTTTGGTAGCATTCATATATCGCTAAAACCGCTAAAACCCTTGACAAGTAAGAACTTTAAGGAAATGTCTTGATTTGACATTGAATTTGGCGGGCGGACATATAAAGTGACGCTCTACAATTTCTGAAAGTAGAGAATAAAAGATGAGCTGCTGGATAGGCAGATAAGCAAGCTAAAATCCCTATTTTTCCGTTCGCAGGTTTGAGCCCTCTGAACGAGAAATCAAGGTTTTTTGGGGTGTGCCAATTTTGGATTTAGTCCAAAATTCAGTCCAGGTGGTGAATGTTCATCAAAATTCGGGAATCACAATGCGGCGCGATCGCCCTGCATAGTGCTTGTAGATGACCGATGGCGAAACTCTCGCGAGATACGACACATCGGCAACTCACAGATGATCCAATGCTGCTGTTATCCAAGTGATGCAGACTCAACCGAAGAATGTGTGTTCATAGACCGTTGCCCCGATATTGTAGCCAACCGCTAGTCTTAAAGAGCTGTGACTCATATCACTTGAGGAATTCCTTATCCAACTCGTAAGCAGAATATTTAGTACTTGCATCAAATTCTTCGCACACTTCACCATAGGGACAGATCCCGCAACTCGCTTCGGAAGGGGTTGGAGTAAAATCGCCTTTCACCAGTCCGTCTACCAGTGTTGAGGCCGAGGTGTCCAACTTGCTCAACTGGGCAGGGGTGAAGGTGTGGAGGCGATCGTGGCGCAGGTAGGCAATGTGGGCGTTGGGCTTAGCGGTGGCTTGGCTGTAGGCCCAGAGCTGAAACTGGTGATGCTCGGGGTGGATGGTGCGATCGCTCTTGAAATCCAGCACAAAATCCTCTCCCACTAAATCCACAACGCCGTTAAACGTGATGCCGCTCAGCGGAAGAGATACAGGCAGTTCCCACTGCAACGCCCCTTCGCGGTAGGGGGCAAAGTCAGGGGCGTGATGGAAGCTTTCGGCACAGTTCAGGGCATCTTGCACCTGCTCATCGGTGAGGTCGTTGGCGTATTTTTTGAGCGTGTCGAAGTCGCGGATTTTGAGTTCTAGGGCTTTGTGTGCCAGCTTCCCGATCGCCATCGCCGCCTCACCCGAACCATCGCCTTCCCGATAACCCGGATGCCCCTGCACATGGCGAAACTCAAACCGCTTGGGACACAGTGCATACTCACTCAAAGCCGTGACTGGCAGTTCTGAGAATCCCGCTCCGGCAGCATAGGCCAGAACTTGGGTGGGTCGCGGCGGCAACGGCGGCGAGACAGGTGGGACGGGTTTTGCCAACTCTGGATCGAACACGATAGCTTCCGGCTCAATCAAGCCTTCGAGGCCGGGTTGCAGAATGTCGAGGCTGCCGCCGTTAGGAGATGCCGAGGTGAGAATGAGGCGATCGCGCGCCCGCGTCAGCGCCACGTACAGTACCCGCTTGGATTCTTCGCGATCGCCCGCTTTTTGGCGCTGCTCCAGTAGCGTGTAGAGGGCTGACTTTTGCCGTTCACCTGCCGCATCCTCCAGCTTGAGGGCAACCCCCAGCGCCGGGTCGAAGCGCACTGCTGAAGCATCGCTGGATAGGGAACGGGACAGATCCGGCACGATCACTACGGGCCATTCCAACCCCTTAGACCCATGGATGGTCATGAGACTGACGGCATCGCCCCCCGCCAAGGCCGGACGGGGAATCTGAATCTCTCCTGCGTGAATCCGTTTCAGTCGCCGGACGACGGCGAGCACATCGAAGCTGCCACCTTCCAGCGATCGCACCAACTCCAAAAAGCCCGTCCAGTCGGCCATGCGACGGTCGGCACCGGGGAGATTGGCAATGACAGCGGTGTAGCCCGTGCGGCGATCGCTCAGTTGCAGTAATCGGGTTGGGGCTTCTGTACGGCGATCGCCCAAAAGTTCCTTGAGGACGACGAAAGCACGAGCCAGCAGCGGATCTTCGGCGGTTTGCAGATGCTTCCACCAACCCGTCTTCTCAGGCAGGGATTGGGCGAAGGTGTAGAGGGTGCGATCGCTCACCGCAAAGAAGGGACTCCGCAGCACTGCCGCCAGCGCCAGACTGTCGGTAGGGTCGGCCAAGAATCGCAGCATGGCCCAGGCGTCTTTGGCTTCACGGGTTTCCAGTAGGTTGCCGCCCCCCGCTTGCAGAATGGGGATGTCGCGAGCCGCGATCGCATTGCCATATAGCTCCAGCGGCCCCCAGGTGCGCGACAGAATGGCGATATCGCCGGGGCGAATGGGGCGTAGCTTACCGCTGGGCTTATCGTGAACTTGGATCGATGCGTTCAGCATCTCTTCGACCAGAGCCGCAATTTTCTGCGCTTCCACCCGCCGACAGGATTCGGTATTGGTGTCGATGGCTTTGTCGTCTTTGTGTTCCTCGCCGACTGCTACCGTGTAGAGCTGAATTTCGGGGGTGGGTTCTAGCGGCTCATTGCGGTGAGCTTCCAGCGGTTGGTGTAGATCATTCAGAACGGGAGCGAAAACCTGGTTGATTTGCTGGATAAGCGATCGGTGCGTGCGGAAGCTGAGACTGAGTTTGACCGGATCATCATCTCTATGGATGCGGGCTTGCCAATCTTGGAACACCCGCACATCCGCTCGCCGGAAGCCATAGATCGACTGCTTCACATCGCCAACAATAGTGAGGGTGGCGTTGGCCGTGAGCTTTTCCAGCAGTTGCCCTTGAATGGGGTTGGTATCCTGAAATTCATCAATCAGAAAAACCTGCCAGCGCTGGGCGTAGTAGTCTTGCACTGCTGGGTCTTCTAAGGCTTGCAGGGCGTGAACTTCTAGATCATTAAAGTCTAAAAAGCGCTGCTCGTATTTCGCTTTTTGTAGAAATTCCCAAGTCCAGACAAAGGCTGCTCGAATGGCGGGAAGCATCGCCTCGGTTTCGTCGTCAAATTCGTTAGGAGCCAGGGTAATGAGTCCCGCTTTGACGGCATCTTTTGCCAAGTCCCGTAACGAACTGATCGCACCTTTTACTTCCGTCAAAATCTCTTTGCCGCCCCAGTTCTTTTGGCTACCCACGTTGATTTTTAAACCCGATAGGGCATCTAAAGCGGCGGCTAAATCGTGACCTTGCTCCAGGGTGGCGATCGCCTCCAACGCATCTAGCCGATGGGTATCCAGCTTGTCTCCAGGAGCTGCATGGGTATTCAAAATAGCTTGTCCGGTTTGCCAGTCCTCACTTGCCAAAAGATTATCCAGCGCTTGCTGGCGCATCGTTTCTAGTACAGGAAGCCAGTCAGCCCGATCGCGTTGCAAAGCCTCCTTTGCTGTCAGCGGGTCGGCCTGCAGCGCCTGCAATACATCCCGCATGACTGAAAACGGAATCGTTTCATAGAGATGATTCGGCAGTTTCTCTAACGCCGCCGCGAAAGTTTCGGCCAGCCAGATGGGGCTGTCGATTTCATCTTGAACGGCGAAGTCAGGTGGCACATTAGCCTTATCGGGATGCTCGCGGCAGATGCGGGCGGCTAGCGCGTGGAATGTGCTGATTTGAGCAGCTTCCAGTTCGGCTAGCAAATCAGGACGGTTCTCCTTTGGAGACACTGCGTGAACACTCATCTGCTGAGCGATGGTTTGGCGAATGCGCGATCGCAACTCGGTCGCAGCCTTCTCAGTAAAGGTCATCGCGACCATTTGCAACGGTGAGTAGCTGGGCTTAGATTCCCCTTCATGCTCGGACTTCAAAAAGTAGAGATACCGCTCTGAAAGCATGTGGGTTTTGCCCGTGCCCGCCCCAGCGGTAACGGCAACGCTAGCAGGAGTATAGGCCGCTTGTGATTGCTGTTCAGTCAGTCCCATTGGAATTCTCCTTGCGGCTGAGGCGGTCACCCTGACGGCACAGGGCGTCAAAATCGCAGTAGGCACAGGCCGATCGCCCATTGTCAGGCTGTACGGGATAGTGGCCTTGGTCTAGGTGAGTTTTGCAGCGATCGATGGCATCGGGCAGTTCGTGTTGGGGCGCTTTGGAAGACGTGGAAATTTGCGTCCTCCCGCGAATGGAGTAGTAGTAAGCATTGGCAACAGGCTCATCCGGGCAGAGGGACGGTGCAGCGGCTTCTTGGTAGAGCGGCAATTGCACATCGAGCCACGCTTTGCCGTTGGCATCTTTAATGCCAGGGGGGCGACTTTTGCCCGTTTTGTAGTCGATGAGCACCAGTCCATTCTCGGTGCGATCGATACGATCTACCTGTCCCCACACTTTAAGACCGTGCCACTCGCTTGTGAAATCTACTTCCAGGTGCAGTGGCTCTGCTCCCTCTGGCAAGAAGTTGGGAGCCGCCAGAGCCAGACTCAGACACCGTAAATGTTCACTGCGGCGCAGCGACCAAGAGGGGAGATCGGCGGGAATGATTTTGGCTTCGGCGATCGCGAATTTTTCTGCCAAAAGCTGAGCATCTGTGATGTCTACCTCAGGATTTTGCTGCTTTTCTGCCAACACCAGCTCTAAAACCTTGTGATAGAGCTGGCCGATCTGGCTGGGACTCAACGCCTCATCCACTTCCTCGGGTGGCCCTAACTTCAGCAGCTTGTCGGCAAACCACTTAAACGGACACTGGCCCAAGTTCCGAAGCTGCGAGGCGCTAAACATCCGGTCGGAGTAGTCGAGGGGAATGGCGACAATGCCGTCGTACTCATTGGGAGCTTCAGGACTTTCCCGGTGCTGTTCGACGGTGAAGGCGTGACGCGCATGGGGGAAGACACTGTCTTCCTGTTCCTGCTGGTGGTGTAAACTGGCGCGGCGCAGTTCTTCGGGGCTGGCGACTGGCTGGGTCGGCGGCGCGATCGCGCTCAAGCCCAACGGCTTCAGGTAAGGACTCGGCAACTGCTCTTGACGGTCTTTGAGTTTGGCGTAGGAAAACGTCAGGTTGCCCGTGGCGGTTTGCAGCAAAGCATAGAACGACAAGGCTTCTCGGCGAGCCATCTCGGCAGCCGTGGGCAGAGCCAAGCCCTGCTGCTGGAGCTGTTGCCGCTCAAAGAAATCTAACACCGGATCGTTGCTGATCGTTGCAGGCAACACGCCCTCGGCCATGCCCAGCACAAAAAGATGAGCATACCGGGCACCCACGACAGAGGTTGGCTTGTGCAGTTCCACGCCGCCGCGCCCTGGTTGGGCAGGCACGGTCAGCACTTGCAATAAGTCACGAAATTCCTGACAGATCTTAGGCCAGTCCAGCTTTTCGCTTTCTGGTTTGGATAGTTCAACCAGTCCTCGATCTAGGGTGTTGAACGCGAGACTTTCTCTAGCCCAACGAGCGCAGCGTTTCCGTAAATCGAAGGTTCTGAGTAAGCGTTGCCACCACTCCACCCAGCTATCGCGGCGTTCTAGCTGATTAATCTTCTTGAGGAGCGACAGATCAATTTGGAGCAGTTCTTGTGCGATTTTCTGCCACTTTTGGAATCCGATTGGATGCTCAACGCGCACCGTCGCCCAAAAGTTCTGATCAGGATTGCTGCACAGAGGATGGCTCAGCAGTTTTGCCGTCGCTTCAAACGGCCAATCCGTATCAATTACCTCAATCAGCAGGCTCAGCCATGCGCCCAACCGGGTACTCAGCAGCGGCGTGTCGTAGAGGGCGCGAAGCGGCACGCCATACTCCCACGCGATGTCGATCAGTTGGGGGCCATAGGCCACCTCGTCCCGCGCCATGATGGCAATGTCTTTCGCTGGAATTCCCGTATTGAGCAGGGCTTTAACCTGCGCTAAGGTTCCCCGCATCTCAGCCTCAAAAGTGCTGTAGCTGTAAGCTTTTACCGAGAAGCCAGAGTTCTCGACCGGACGTACTGTCGTTGGCAGAGTTCTGTCAGAAACCTGGCTGCTGCCGATAAAGATTTGGCTGAGGTGTGCCCCGATCGCCCCTTTTCTGTTCTCTGCCGCCCCAACCTTCCAGCCTTGTTCGACCAGCCACTCGACCGACTTTTGCACGTCTTGAAATAGTGACGCATTGGGCGACGGAAGAAATAGGACGCTATCAGGAGCCGCGATCGCATTCATCCACGCCAGTTCATCCCGGCGCGGCTGAAAATAGCCATAAATCAAGACTTTTTGCGATTCAGGATACTGCTCGATCGCCCGCCAATATAACTCACTCAAGTCAATCAGCTTTTCCTCGTGCAACCCATGCTGAAAGACCTGCGCAACTTGTAAAAGTTGCTGCGTTCGGTCTAAAAAATTGCCGGAGATAGCGCCCAGATCTGGGCTGCTTTGGATGAGCGATCGCACCGTCGGTAACCAGGCATTGGCTGTGCCTAACAGATCCGTAGGGTTGACAGTGGATTTCAACGCCTGACGGAAGTGGGCTTGTGCCTTGAGCGGGGAGGCGATCGCCCAACCCCGTTTTTCCAAATGCTTGGTCGCGACGCTGCTGAGGGATTGGTGCAGTATTCCCAGCGATCGAGCCGCCAACCGGGAGGCCGTGATGACCGTGTATCCATCGCCTATCAACCCCAAGGTCTGGGGATCAGGGTAGGAGCCTACTTGGATGAAACGCGCCATTATTGCTTGGGTCCATACTCGCCATCGTTCGGGACAAAGTCGTCAACCTAGATTAGGAATGCTCGCTGTCCGTCGGCCTACTATAGATTTCCCAACTTTTCAGCGATCTCACAGGGAGTTCAGGGAATGAATAACAAAGTGCATCACACATTCAGCTGTTTGTTCCCCCATGAGCTAACACCTTGCATCAAACAAGTTCTCAAACCCGAAGCTTGTTTTAGAGCTAAAATCAGCTGTGATAATCGCCAACTTGCTCAAAAAGCCGCTAAATATTGCGGTTCTTTAATAAAGTTTTGCCAAAGTTTTGATTCATTAGGGCAAAACCCATACGATTGCTGATAGTGATTTCGACAAAGACTCGCTAGTATAGAAACACGTACGTCAAAGAGGACAGACGCAATGGTCAATTTCGGGGGCAATCCCGCTTTTATTCTTGGAATCGCGATGATTTTGTGTGGTGTTGCACTCTACGCGATGCGATCAGTGCGTCCTGAGCTGTCGCGTGACCACGATATTTTCTTCGCGGCGATCGCCCTCATTTCAGGTCTGATCCTGATGTTTCAAGGGTGGCGGCTTGACCCGCTGCTGTTCATGGGGCAGTTTGCACTAGCGGGTTCAGCTGTCTTCTTTGGTGTTGAAAATATCCGATTACGGAAGATTTCTACCGAGCAGGCAAAACGGAATACGTCTGTTGTCGATGAGGAGCGCCCGGTCAGTCGTAATTATGATTATGACGACAGTTCAGATTTTGAGGAACTGCCTTACTCCCAGGCTCGCCCAGCCCGTCGCATTCGTGCAACGCGAGATGATCGCGACTATGACGATTATGAGACGGGTCGCCGTCGTCGTCCGGCCACTAGCCGCCGTCGATCTCTAGAACCTAGAGATGACTACGCACCCAGTGCCTCTAGCCGCAAGCCTTTGCCCCGTGCGCGACAGCGTCCTGATGGGCAACAAGTCTCTGCTCGCCGTTCTGATTGGGAAGAGGATCAGTGGAGTAACAACCGCCCCAGCCGCTCTGACCAGTGGGGAGAAGATGCTACACCCACGAGCCGCGCTCCTCGGCCCAGCATTCAACCCCAAATTGTAGAGCCCGCGATTGAGCCTGTTGTCGCTAGCGACGATGCCATGTCGGCTCCAGCTGGTTCGACCTATCGCTCAGGGGGGCGAGAGCCAAAATCTTTATCACGCTACCGGAGTCGCCGTCGCTCGGCAGATATGTATGCGGGTGGCGGGGCAGCAGCGAGTGGTGGTGGCGATTATGCTGACTACCAGCCCGTTGATTACGGGGATGATGCTTCTTCCGGCGGCGACGATTATGGCGATCGCTACCGTTAAGCAGCCTTGACCTCTACTTGATTTCAGTCAATCAGTAGCAAATAAGCAAAAAGGCGATCGCTCCACATATGAGCGATCGCCTTTTTGCTTATATTCTTCAGCACCTATTCTTGAATAGCTTCTGACGATGCATCCCAAGAATATGTATCTCAACGAATTCGCCAGACATTTTCCCGACTAACTTGCGACATGCATCTGCACGGGTTCATCTAGCCCTAAGCGTTCATGCTCCACCACAAATACATTGGAATAAAGGTTGGCAATGACCTGCTGCCCTTGTTGAGTCAGCTCAAGATACCTCAAGCCATCTTTAACGTAGGGGAAAACGCCATTCCAATAGAATTTAGGATAGTTGTCGCGCAAATCACCGGGATGACGATAGCCTAATGCTTTGCTAACACCCGTTTCTACAAACTCGTAGTAGAGCGCCCCAATTTTTTTGAGGTAGCGCGGGTCGCTGAGCTGACCAATCAGATCTGAAGCTCGAACCAAGCCCGGATAGTTCACCGTATCTTGGTGGTCTTCGGCAGTAGGCACCGGAAAACGAGTCAGCTCAATGTTGCTCTTAATGACTTGGGCATCGATGAGGCTATGGCCGCCAAAGCGCTCTTCGACAAATAGCTTCGCGCGGTCAACATGGTAAGGAGTCAACCCGGCATCTGAGGCTCCAGGGGGCAGCGGAACCATCTTTTCTCCCTGGCCTGTAGCATACAAGCCACCACCGTCTTTGCGGCAAACGCCTTTCACGTAGCCGATATCGTGACAAACGAGCGAGATAATGAAGTGGAGCCAGTCTTCGCAAGAAACTCCACCTTCACGAATGTGTTTGCCCCGGAGAATTTCTTGACCGACCAGAGTGACTAAGATCGTATGCTCTACGTTGTGATAGAGCGCATCGCTGCGGGCAATATTCTCAAGCGCCATAGAGCCAACCCAACCAATGATGTCTTCATAGTTGGTCTTCCATCCCCCATAGGTGCGATGATATCCCTCTTTTAACTTCTTAACGAAGTCGTCGATCAGCAATTCAGTCGCATTAAACATAACTCGATGCTCACCTGTCTTGAGTCACTATAGATGGAGTTCGCTAGGGCAGTCTTATCACTGCTGACACATAGGCTAGAAACTACATGCTCGAAACTACTGCGATAAGGCTTTTGTAGTAGAGCGTTGGTTACACATAGTCGGGCTATTGACGGCACAAAAGCTTGCGCTGTTATCAATAATGCCCTGATTCCAAGGCATTTATTTTTGACTATATCGAAACTCTATCGCAACCTTACGGATCGATGCTGTGATTTAAGTCTTCAAATTTCAACATATTTGATTCTGTTCAGGGCATAGACTGAACAGATGGCTCAGGGTATCTAGGCCACCACCCTGAGCGACGCAGCTTTCATCGGTGAATTGATACTTAGTCAAGACTTACGCCGTGTGTTGAAAGGGTGGGCACGTCGCCGCCCACCCTTTCAACGAGTTTATTCAGGCTTAGGCGAGTTGTGCGTCAGTCTTGCTTCGTGTGCTTTTCGCACACAGGGTCTTTTAGGCTTTGAGTAGAAAAATTTTCTCCATGATGTCAGATACGACTTTATCGGGCGTTGAGGCTCCAGATGTGACGCCGACGGTGATCTTACCTTCAGGAAGCCAATTTTTTTGCTGCACCAACTCTTGCTGTAAGGGCTTGTGCTCGATCTGATTGCCTGGGCCAATGCGCTCAGCGCTATCAATATGGTAGGAGGGAATGCCGTGATCAATGGCAATTTCCTGGAGGTGCGTCGTGTTTGACGAGTTGTAGCCACCAATGACCACCATGAGATCCACCGATTGCTCAACCAGCTCGTACATGGCATCTTGACGCTCTTGAGTGGCATCACAGATGGTGTTGAAGCTCATGAAATGTTCGTTTAACTCTGTGGGGCCATATTTTTGCATCATCGTGTGCTCAAATAGCTTGCCAATGCGCTCGGTTTCGCCTTTGAGCATCGTGGTTTGGTTGGCAATGCCAAGGTGCTCTAGATCGCGATCTGGGTCAAACCCTTCTGATGTGGCGTTCTTGAAGGTGTCTAAGAAATGTTGGCGATCGCCCCTATTCAGAATGTAGCTGCACACATACTCAGCCTGCTTCATGTTGAGCACGATCAGGTAAGTCCCCGCAAACGAGCTGGTGGCTACTGTCTCCTCATGATTGTATTTGCCATGAATGATTGAGGTGTATTCTCTCTTTTTGTGCTTTTCTACAGAATTCCAAACTTTAGCCACCCAGGGGCAGGTTGTATCGACGATGGTGCAGTCTCGCTCGTTGAGAAGCTGCATTTCCTGGACGCTGGCTCCAAAGGCGGGCAAAATCACGACATCGCCCTTTTTTACCCCTGAAAAGTCTTTGGTCTCTTCAATAACCTCGATAAACTTGACGTTCATCTCCCGCAACCGTTGATTGACAGAGGGGTTGTGGATAATTTCGTTGGTAATCCAAATTTGCTCGGTCGGAAAGTGCTGCCGAGCTTCGTAAGCCATAGCAACCGCGCGCTCGACGCCCCAGCAGAAGCCAAACGACTCGGCAAGCCGAATTGTGACATCGCCTCGCGTCAAGTGATATTGATGATCGCGAACATCTTGAATCAGGTCGCTCTGATACTCGGCATTCATTACTCCTGATACGGCTGCCTCGTGCCCAAACCCTCTACGAAAGTAGTTGTCAGAATGGTTGAGCGATCGCTTAAAGGCTTTTGTATCTATGCCTTTTGTATTCATGCTGATTTCATCCCAAAATCGATGCCACACTTGTCTAAGCGTACCAAATCTCATGCGGTTCCGGCGATTATTACCTTCTTCGTAGAGATTCGCCATAGATTCGCCATAGAGCGGTGTTAAGGGTGAAGCCGTTTTATCTCTGGCGGCAAAACTTCGTGAAGCGAAGTCTTCTGCTCCACGAAGTTTTTGTAACGTCATGGATGCCCAACTGAATTGACGAAGAAAGATTGAATAACATCAAGTTTTTCAAACGTTTCTCTACAAGAGTTCAAAAATTGTTATTCTCGTTACAATTCATTCTGTTTCGGCAATCTTTTGTATCAAAGCGCTTTAAGGACGCATCTCTAACTATGAAGACTGAAAAGCATCTAGGACAGTCATTGTCTTTGGTTTTGGTCTTGGCGATCGCTTGCGTAGGTATTATTTTGTTGACAACAAGTCAGCTAGGAGTGTAGTCTCGCTACCTATGCTTTATAATGATTTCGCCTAGCTACTTGAGCTAGGTGTTAGCATGTGAGCACTGAGAATAAGTATCGGTCGTGGCAATTGTTTCAAGTACTGACGACGAATTTTTCGCGTTCTGTGTTGGCAAGCTTCTCTCCGAAATCTCATCTCTCAACACACCTCTGAATATTGGCGATTTTGGAGCTTTTCTATGTCGATTTATGTCGGTAACTTGTCCTACGATGCAACGGAAGCAGACGTGAGTACAGTGTTTTCAGAATATGGCACTGTTAAGCGGGTTCAGCTTCCTACTGATCGCGAAACGGGTCGGATGCGCGGTTTTGGATTCGTTGAAATGGATTCTGAAGCCGAAGAGCAAGCTGCGATTGATGCACTTGACGGTGCTGAATGGATGGGCCGTGACCTCAAGGTCAACAAAGCCAAGCCTAGAGAAAATCGTAGTTCTGGTGGTGGCGGTGGTGGTCGTCGAAGTGGCGGCTTCTCCAGAGGCGGCTACTAGGCGTCTTCAACACTTGAGCGCGTCTTCAGTACTTGAGCTACTCGTCAGGTAGCGCATAGTGTCTGTGACTTCAACGTTTGTGATTTCAACTCGACCCCCTCTTCTAAAACCAGAAGAGGGGGTTTTTAAATTTATGTTGCAGTTCAGCGCGTCTCTGTCTGTCTGTCTTGAGCTAGAAGATGGGCGATCGCCGGATGTTGGATCTTAGATTGGCGTGAGGTTCGCCCGCCTCAGATGGTTGTTGACCAGAAAAAACGGCTCTCTCCGTCACTAGGCGCAGCCTTCCACATAGCCGACTTCGGGCAGCCGTCCTGACCTCATTTGAACGACCCTTCTCTCTGGGTCGGTTTCAAAGATGACTCGAAAGTCTTGGTCAGCCCCATCGCGGGGCACAAAGGTTAAATAATGCCCTCCAGGAACATATTTGTGGGGCAACACTTCAATTTGGTCGGGATATAGGGATTGAACGCGGTCTTCTGTATCGCCCACGGCAACACCACTGAGCGTCGTCGTCATGCTGTTTTGGATGTCAACCCTGACAATCTGGCCGTTGCTGACCATAAACAAGACTTCCCTCGGCCCACCTAAGGGATGGTAGTAGAGGCAACCCGGAGGCTCAGACTCCGCTCCTGGTGAGATCAGGGGCACCCCCGACCTTTGCGAGGCTTCGTCCACGGTCATTCCCACTCGAATAGGGCCAAGACCCCTCAAATCTAGGGGCGTCTCTTCAGTGAGAGCAATCGGTTGCTCTCGGTAGGGTTCACATTCTAGATCGAGAGCACTAT
>JBARXP010000277.1:0-8462 GCA_049647405.1 Elainellaceae cyanobacterium
ATAGCCTCGGGCTCACGCCACAGCAGTGGGAGCTGTTTTGGAATGACCTGACGCCAGCCCAACAGCACATGATTGGCAAAATGAAAGAAGGAGAAAGCTTAGAGGCGATCGCTCGGGCTCAAAATACCAAATCGAGTCAACTGCTCAGTGAATGGTCAAAGCTTTACCTTGCCGCTCAGGACATTCGTAGCAAATCGTAAAGATTCTTGCCTCTCCTTGGGGCATCCCTAGAATGACTTCAGATAGAAAGGCACAATAGAAGAAGAACATCAGGTGTTGTTAGATATGGGCTAAGGGCTTGACACATTGGCTTCCTATCGTTTTGGTGGGTGCTTGTTTTGCGCGCTCAGCCCTGCGATTTAAAAGTCTGGGATGATCGTCTGTGCCCATGATTTGAACCCACTATACTGGGGTCAATGCATACCATCGCTCATCAGAAACAATTAAAATTCCTGTATTATCAAACTCGGTTAGACACTCAAGTGTTTACCATAAGCGAATCTAGCCGATTTTCTTGCGTAGCAAATTAATGCAGCAAGATGAATGCGGCAAGCCAATTCCGTCTTCGGTTCTACATTTTGCAATCTCATCTCATAAAGTAAATTCACGAGTCATGTGGGTTAACCCTGCAATCTAAGCACTCGAATTTATGTATAGCTGTGCAAGGCCATTCGATCAGAGAAACTTGTCCAGCGTAATGATCAGGGCAATCCTCCTACGTCAGCAAGCCAATGCCCCCGATTCCTTCTTTTCCTAACTCATTTGATTCTGAACACGCTGAATACGAACGGATCTTGGCATATTTCAAGAAAGACCAGAGAACAGATCCGATCGTGCTCGATCGCCTAAATATTGAGCAAATGTTTGTTTTGGTCGAGGGAGTGTTGCCCATTGAAGCTTGTCTCTACTATCAGGTTCTTCCTCTGTTTCTTGAAGGCAGTCGCCTTCACCTGGGTATGGTCGCTCCCGACGACAAAGCGGCCTCAGACTACGTACGACGGATTGTGTCTTACCTTAACTATTCACTCGTCACCTGGGATATTTCATCCGAAGCCTTAAAAGCCTCTCTCTCGGCTTATCTACGCCATGCCGATCAGTTTTCTGTGCTGTCTAAGCAGCAGCCTTCTGCCGCATCTCGGCGAGCCACTCGTCTCAGCCGAAATCAAGCCCCCCGTCAAAAAAAGGTAGATACGGACAATCACCCTACTCTCGTCGTAGACAGCCCTGATGCGATTGAGCCGTCGCTAGAAGAGCTGATTCAGACTGAGCAAGATAAGGCTAAGCCTGATACGTCTGATCCCTCAACTGCGCCACAATCATCCCCTAATCAAGCAGCTTCTGAACAAGCAGCCCCTGAAGAAGCAGCTCCTGAACAAGCAGCCCCTGAAGAATCAGCCCCTGAACAAGTAGCCTCTGATACAGTACCTCAGCAAGCTGAAAACCAGCAGCCAAATCCCTCGCAGGAGCAGACTGGATCTTCATTGTGCATTGACGAAGCCGAATTAGACGCGACTCAAGTCATCTCTCGGGAAGATTTGGCTCCTGAACTTTCTGTTGAAAGCGACGCTGATCAGGCTGATCAGGGTCTTGACCCGATATCGTCTGACGCCCTCCAAGCTGATGCTGGCGTAGTCGATATTGACGCAGATATTGACCTAGATATTGAAGCTGAAGCAGCTCATATCACCCAACCTGTCATCGAAATTTCAGAGCAGGTTCCTGCAATCACGACACAGCCAGAGGAATCTAACCGTGAAGAGTTGAATGCTGAAGAGTTGAACGCTGAAGAATTGAATGCTGAAGAATTGAACGCTGAAGAATCTAACAGTATTGCTTTGGGCGCGCCTAATTCTGCGGAGAGTGCAGATGCGGCTTTAGAGGGGGACTACGAAGCCAATCCGTTTTCCAATCCCTTACCTAATGACGGTGACTTGCTTCTTGGCGATTTGCCCCTCAGTCTCAATTTAGAGGAGTCTTTCAGTCTTGATCGGTTGGGTCAAGTCAACAAGATTGATCCAAAAACATTGCTGCAAAAGTTGCTCGCCCGAGTCCTTGATCAGGGCATCGGACGCCTCTACTTTGAGCAGCGGGGTCAGGTCGGTCGAATTCTTTGGAGTGAAAACGGAGTTCTCCAATCTATTGTCGATAATATTTCGCCGCTTCAGTTTCGGGGCGTGATTAGTGAACTGAAGGGCATGACTCACCTTCCCCTAGCACCGTCTTCGCAGCCCTGCCAGGTTGATCTAGAGCGCATCTATCAAGACGAGCGAATTTTGCTGCGATTTCGCTTTATTCCTACTGAGCTGGGCGAAGAAGCCACATTGCAGGTGCTGCGTGGAGCGGCGTTGCGGTTTTATCAACAGCAACAGCTCTCTCGCATTGGTCGAGATGCTCTCACCATTGCCCAAGCTTTGCAGAGCAAGGTGGTTGAATTGCGCGATCGCAGTCGAAGTGCCCAGGGGCTGTCTGATCGTCAGGCAAGGCTACTGCCGAAGCTGACTCAGATGATTCACGATATTGAGACTCAAATCAACGAACTCAATCTTCCTGCTGAGCTGTCTTCAGATCGGCCTCCCGATCTGCTTGGCGATCGCCCTTCTGATGACCCGTCGCCTTAATCTCATTCAAGATTTGCATTCAAGACCTGCATTCAAGGTCTCTGAAATCTCAATTCCTTCCATAAAGCGCCAGCATGACTTCACTGCAATCACCTGTCCAAGGATTTGAAGACGTTGTGGGTCAGGCTTCGGCAGTAGAACTATTAACCCAGGCGATCGCCCGCAATCGCATTGCTCCGGCCTACCTGTTTGCGGGTTCAGAAGGAATTGGTAAATGCCTCGTTGCCCAGCGCTTTGCAGAACTGTTGCTGGCTCGCTCGAAGGTGGGCGTGGGAATCAGCACTGAGGGTGATCGATCTCCCCAGGCCATGCGGCGGCTAACTCTATTGCGACAGCGCATCGAGCAGGGCAATCATCCTGATTTATTTTGGGTCGAACCGACCTATCTGCACCAGGGCAAACGGGTATCGGTGTCTGAGGCGGCAGAACTCGGCATGAAGCGGCGATCGCCACCCCAAATTCGGCTAGAGCAGATTCGAGAGATTACCCAATTTTTGAGTCGCCCCTCTCTCGAATCAGAGCGGGCTGTGGTGGTGCTCGCAGCTGCCGCAACGATGGCAGAGCCTGCCGCCAATGCTCTCCTTAAAACCCTAGAAGAGCCTGGTCAGGCGACGCTGATTTTGCTGGCTCCTAGTGTCGATTCCCTCTTGCCGACGCTGGTGTCTCGCTGTCAGCGCATCTCGTTTACGTCTCTGGCTCCCGAAGAGATGCAGCAGGTGCTAGAGCGGGTCGAGATGACGGAGATTTTGAGTCAGCCGCAAGTGATGGCGATCGCCCAGGGCAGCCCCGGATTGGCGATCGAGAGCTGGCAGCGGCTGCAAGCCTTTGACCCCGAACTGCTGACGGCAGTGCAGCGCCCCCTCACCAGCTTGCGAATAGCCCTAGACCTAGCACGCCAAATCTCTAAGGCTCTCGATCCTGAAGACCAGATCTGGCTGATTCAATATTTGCAGCATCTTTACTGGAATCAGAGCTACCAGGCCAGAATCATTCAGCAGCTCGAAACGGCACGAAAATACCTCCGCAGCTATGTGCAGCCTCGCTTGGTTTGGGAGACAACTCTGATGCAAATGCATCGCGATCAAATGAAGCTGTAAGGGCAGATCGTCTGCCTCTAAGTAGGTCGCCCTAAATATTTATCGCTTGTGCAGCATGGGTTAGCGAAGCGTAACCCATGCTGACGTTGGGTTTCGTCCCTCAACCACAACCTACATATACCTACGTTTATTTTTGTCCACCTACTTATAGCTCAGGTCAAGACGCTCAAGGTTTCAAATATTCTCGCTTCAAAATTCTCATTTCAAGCATTCTCTCAGCGTCTCTTGGGGAGAACGAGGCTGCCACCCCAACTCTCGGCTAGCTTTGCTGCCGTCTACCCGTACACAGCGATCGTAGATGTAGTGAATCCGTTCGCGGCTGATGGGGGGCTGCCACTTAAACAGTCGCCCAACAGGTTCGAGCACATTGCCCGCCAGCCGAACCAACCATTCTGGCATTTCTGTGGGTTCAGATACCCCTGTTTCTTGACTCAGCATGTGAAACATCTCGCGGGTCGTCAGTTCGCCCGATGAGAGAATATAGTGGGCTCCGACAGGGGCTTGGTCAGCCGCCAGCAGCATCGCGCTAACCAAGTCATCCACATGAACAATGCCTGTGATGCGATCGCCCCCTGCCCACACCTTCAGCTTGCCCTTGCGAAACGCCTGGATGGCGGGGCCAAAGTGGGGGTCGTCAGAGCCGAAGATGCCCGATGGCATAACACTGACCGTGTGAAACCCGTTGGCTGCGGCTCGATCGACGAGCATCTGGGCTTCAAATTTGGTGCGATCGTAAGCAGACGAAAAACTTTTCTGGGTGCGTTCAAAGGTTTCGTCGATGACTTGGCCTTGGGTGTCGCCATAGACGCCAATGGTGCTGCAGTAGATCAGCTTTTTGACATTAGCCAGTTGAGCCATATCCAGTACAGCGCGGGTGCCTTCGACGTTGACCTGCTCCATCAGCGCTTCATCCACAATGCCTAGTTCGACATAGGCCGCCGTGTGAAACACCACCTCAACGCCAGCCATCGCCGCTGCTAGGGAGGGGCGATCGCCAATGTCACCATAGGCAAACTCCACAGCCAGTCCGTCTAAGCGAGACAGGTCGCTCGTCTTACGGACAAAAGCCACGACTTCATCGCCTCGATCGAGTAGCGATCGCACCAAATGCGATCCGGTAAATCCGTTGGCTCCTGTCACCAGTGCTTTCATAGCGCTTTCTCGTAGATGCGATAGGTTTTGTCAATTTGACTGCCTGCGGCCTCAATCACCCGACGCGAGGGCAAGTTGTCTTCAAAAACGTGGCCGATGTCTGTCCTTTTATACGGCTTACTTTTGCTGCCACCATATTTCAACGCTAAGTGAATAAGACCGAAGGGAACCATGCGCCGTTGATGTTCGGGCAGTGAACAGATGACGAGAATTCGAGCCTGATCAATCTGTCGTCGAAACCAGAGAAACTTGAGAATGCCCCAAATATCTAGCTTGCCATTCACATGTTTAAGCGCAATGTTGTAGTCAGGCAGCGCCATAAAAAAGCCCACCATTTCTCCCTTATATTCGGCAATCCAAAAAATATCAGGGTCTACCAGATCCTTCAGATCTTTGGCCTCTTCTAAAAATTCTTCTAGGGTGCGTGCTGAAGAACTGTAGTTGTTGGCAAAGGCTTTGGTAAATAGGTCGTAGATGCCTTTCACATCTTCCCAAAAAGCTTCCCCTTTGACATTGAGCCGACGGAATTCGATGCCAGATTTGCAGGCAATTCGATAGCCTTTTTCATACAGAGGGGGTAGCTCTATCTCTACATTGATCATATAGCTATAGGCATCTTTGCCCTTATACCAGCCATCTTTCTCGAAAAACTGAGGATAGTAAGACGGATTGTAGGGCATCATCACCTTTGGAGGCGTGTCAAATCCGTCAACCAAACAGAGGCAGCGGTTGTGGGTCGAAAGGTCAATGGGGCCACGCGCGATCGTGATGCCATTGGAACGGAGCCAGTCGCAGGCTGCCTGAAACAAACCTTGAGCTACGGCAAAATCATTGATGCACTCAAAATACCCAATCAATCCCACAGGCTGATTTTCTCGCTCAATCAGCCGCCGATTGATCGCCGCTACAATTCGCCCAATGGGTTGAGGCTTGCCCGCCGAATCCGGTCTTAAAGCGATGAACTGCTGTAGAGTGCCGTATTCAAAAAAGGTATTGGTTGACGAAAACTCTTTGGCAATGCTGCTGCGAATCGGGGGCACCCAGTTGGGGTCGTTGGCGTAGACATGCTGGGGCACATCTAAAAATAGCTCGCGATCGCCATCTGTAGCGACAGGGCGGATGTCAAATGTAGCCGATTGTGACTGAGTTTCAACCATACTGGAAATACTGGAGAGGCTTGAGTTGGGGTCTTTCTGATGCTGGACTCAGCTTACATGGGGCGATCGCCTCTCGTCTACTCTAGAGTGAGAGAATAATGCGTACCTAGAGCACAGTTTTAGATCTCCCCATCAGGTTAAGACTAAATCGATTCTTCAGAGATCATGCTTCAGAGATCATTCTAGAGATTATTCTTCAGCGATAGTTGAGAACCCATCATGCCCACTCTCTCCGCCCAGCCCTACGACTACGTTTTGCCCAGCCACCCTCAGCAACTGGCGCTGGTGATTATCGACATGCAGCGAGATTTTCTCGAACCGGGAGGATTTGGCGATGCCCTAGGCAATGATGTGTCTCGATTGCAGGCGATCGTGCCTGCCCTGCAGCAGCTTCTCGCCACCGCCCGCGAGTTGGGCATTGCTGTCGTCCACACTCAGGAGTGTCATCAGCCCGATTTGGCGGACTGTCCGCCGTCGAAACAGCATCGGGGCGGAGCAGGAGGGCTAAAAATTGGTGACGAAGGCCCCATGGGACGGATTTTGATCATGGGCGAACCGGGCAACAGCATCATTCCTGAACTAGCCCCGATAGAGGGAGAAACCGTGCTGACCAAACCGGGCAAGGGCGCGTTTTACAACACCCCGCTCGAAGACATTTTGGAGTCCGAAGGCATCACCCACCTCCTATTTACAGGCGTCACCACTGAGGTCTGCGTCCAGACCACCATGCGAGAGGCCAACGACCGAGGTTATGAGTGTTTGCTGGTCGAAGACTGCACCGACAGCTATTTCCCTGAATTTAAGCAATCGACCGTAGAGATGATTCGAGCCCAGGGGGCGATCGTGGGCTGGACGGCTGATTCTGCAACGGTGATCGGCACCCTCAAGAACATCTATCAGCCTGCCGTTCAGACCTGAACCGCTTTGGTTTTCATGCTGATTCCAACACAGGTGGCGGCCATCAGAAAGGCGATCGCCCCAGCTACCGCACCCACTGCTAGAGACATCTCATCCCCTCGCCCAATCACTAAGCCATAGAGACTACTGGCGGCAGCTCCACCGCTGAAATACATGCCTGTGCCCAGTCCCGCCTTTTGGGGTGGCACCATCGACAGGGCAAAGGGAATCGTCGCATTAGAAACTAGGCTAAAGGCTGCTCCCAGGGCGATCGCCACACCGAAGGCCAAGGCGACATTGGCGATCGCCAGCATCACAACACAGCCCAAGGCCATCAGGCTGAGGCCAAGAATGATGGAGCGCCGCATTCCTAACCGGATTGCCACCGTACCAGCGGGAATCGCTGTCAGCGCTAGAGCCACAAAAATGCTGCCCACAATCAGAGAAACCGAACCATCGGGCACGCGCTCAGCCACCAGCGCCGGAAACACCTGCATCATGAGGCGAAAACCCAAGGCAACCCCAACCCCTGAGCCAAAGATCAGCCCTAATTTCTGGAGCGAAACTCCCCCAAGAAAAGCAGGAGACGGGGATTGAGCAGCCTCTGAAGTCTGGTCAGACAGGGTTGCATCAGGCTTAACTTTGTTTTCTTCAACGTCTTCTACCACAGGCGTGATGTGTTGATTGCAGCCCACGGCTCGTAATGCCCCCGCCGCCACCAACAGCGTGATTGACCCGATGAAAAATGCAAACAAAGGCCCCAGCCCCAAAATAAAATTGCCCGCGAGGGGAGCCATCGCTCCGGCGACTCCGCCGACCAAAGTCAAAATACTGGCGGCTAAAGGCATCTGAGTTCGCAAGGCGTAGCGCCCCAACAGCGACAGCGCCGGACTGCGAAAAACCGTCATGGCGATCGCCCAGGCCACCAGCACAATCGGCAACATCCATCGCAACACCTGAGCCGGATTGACCCCAACCAGCACGATTGGAATTCCCAGGAAAAACAGCGACGACAAAATCACTCCAAGCGCAATGAACGGAAAGCGAGTGCCGAGTCGATGCTGTGCCCGGTCAGAAAAACTCCCCATCAGCGGCTCCATCACCGCAGCCAAGATGTTTTCGATGATGAGCAAGGTCGCGGCCAACGCTGCCGGAAAGCCAAACTCTTGCAGCAACTGTGCTAGATAGAGGTTGTAAATCACCCAAGTGAGGGCGATCGCCCCCTGCACTAGGCCCAGTCCCCACACTTGAGGCCAGAGCACGGTATTCTCAGCACGAATCGCTGTCATGAAATTCTCCCAATTACAAGCCGATCATGTGAGTCATGCGGTCTCACTCATGATTTCTGAGTGCCTCAATTCTTCTTCTACATGGTAGTTGGGTTTAGCCAAAATCTAGACTTGTGGCGATCGCGCTTTAGAGGATGTTTGAAAAGGGGGTAGGGGGTCAAATTTTATGCCAACCGCTTGACCATAATCCGGATCATCGCGAGGTAAATCAATGTCTCTGAGGTTTCTGGTAACTTCTCATAATCTCGAACT
>JBARXP010000278.1:0-10002 GCA_049647405.1 Elainellaceae cyanobacterium
GGTTGCTCGTTTTGACCCATGTGCTTATGCCTTGTTGTGCCCACTGATTTACTACACTGGCTGGAGGTTATAACAGTATGCAGAGCGGCCTCTGGCTATTTCATCGAGTGCTAATCGTAACCGCTGTAATGTGCATCAGCCAAGGTTGGCGATCGCCAATGGCTATGGCATCTGCCGAGAAACCTCTGCGAGGCTTGGCTGATCGCGTTGATTTAGAGACTCATTCTGTCCCTTCAGGTTCGGCATTTTCTATCGCTAACGGCTCCTTAGACTTAGCCCAGAGTCATGCAGAGTGGGGTGATGAGCCAGAGCCATGGCATGGGTCAACGTCCTTGAAAATGGAGAACTCCTGGGATATTGCAGCGACTAAAACAGAGGGTGCTGCTTCTGAAGGGTCTTCTGCTTCTGAGCTGTTTCAGCCCGTTCTTGCCCCTGCGACGTTAGCGCTGATCCCGTTCGGTGACTCTGCAAGAGACTCTCTGACGCGAACACCAGCACTTGAGCTTCGGGCCGACACGTCTCTAGATGAGTCTGATGCTCCTAGTCGCGACGTTTTGCCGCCAGAGTCAGAAACTCCGACTGGCGAGCTCATCGTGGGTGATCCAGAACTGGGCGTTTTGCTTCTGCGAGAGCTGCCCGTGCGCAGGTTCAATATTCTCGACCCAGAGTTGGGAGTTTTAAGGCTACAAGAAGTGCCTTTGCCTGCTGATGAGAGCTATCCGTGGCTATATTGGCGCACTCAAGCTGGTTTCTTTTGGACGGATAACGTTCTATCTGCCTCAGAAGATCCGGTCAGTGAAGGGATATATCTGCTGAGAACGACTTTAAGCGCCTATCCAGAGTTAAACTCCCGCACGTCTGCCGTTGCGACATTGAGTGGTGGGATTACTCGATACTCAGACGAATTTGAGTTAGATACTCAGCAGTTTGACGTAGGGTTAGGCATTTATCATGCGGTCACGCCACGAGCCTATATTCAAGGCGGATGGCAGCATGAACAATTTTTTACCCGCACAGATGGCGATCGCTTCTTGAGTGATCACACGCTCTATTTCAACCTAGGACGACAGGATCAGCTCACGTCTCGTCTATCTCTCAACACAGCTTACGCGTTTGAGTACAGCCTGACTGACCCCAATGAACGGAGCCGAGTTTTCAATCGTGCCTATGCTTACCTAAGGTATGACGTGACCCCCGCTCTGAATGCAGGGTTGTTTTATCAAGTTGAATTTACTGACTTTACTAGGCAAGACCGCAATGACTACAGCCATCAAATTATAGGCAGCCTTAATTACGACATCTCTTCAATCAGCCAACTATCGATTTATGGAGGCAGTCGATTAGGAGGCTCGTCGGAATCGTTTATCGATTTAGACAGTACGTTTTTGGGTGTTAGCTTATCTATCAATCTGCCTCTGTTCTAAGGCTTTTCAGGACTTACGCACAACTCGCTTAAGCCTGAATAAACTCGTTGAAAGGGTGGGCGCGACCGCCCACCCTTTCAACAAACTGCGTAAGTCCTGGGCTTATTTCTAAAGCTCATTCCAGAACCTGGTTTAATTCACGAAAGAAATGAATTGAGCCGAGGACTACAGAGGAACTTTCCTCCTGAATGATCCATCATTTCAAGTATGTGGTCACAACTAAAGCAAACACAGGACTTACGCAGTGTGTGCCTCCGCCGAGGGCACAGGCTCAGATAAGCATCGGGTGCTGATGACAACCTACTTATACAGCTACTTATACAGCTACTTATACACGGTTGTGATGTAGTGAGTTGAGCACACTTGCCTTTACGAGTATGCTGCTACATACATAAAAAACATGAAGATCTTTGCCATATGAAGTGAAGATGCTGCAAATTTCATCCGGATTATTTCATCAACCTCAACGAATAATCTGATACGGCGATTGAATCTTCAGGTGTGCAGGCTTAGGAATCAAGAGTGAATGTCTTTTTGATAAGCCTGGTTTTTCAAAGACGAAAGTCTCAACCATCGGGATGTAAAAGCCATTCGGGGCATGGTGCAAAATCAGCTCTCTTAAGCACGACAAACCAGTAGAGATGAGGCGTTGGCGCTATTTCTTAGCCAAAAGCACGGACTTAATCAGCGTTGATGAGTCTCGATCGATTGAAACTCATTGGGTTAGCCTCACTTTTTCAGCCTTCATCTGACGATAATTCTTTTTCAAGATTTTAGTAAATTTTATGTGAATGCATTGTCCTCCAAAGTGAATTTATAGCAAAACCTATGCAACAGAGTCGAGGGCATCTGTAGTTTTTAGTTAGCTTGGTGTGGATTGGACAGGGTGCGTCGTGAGTACGGAATTTGAATGAGCTGAAATGCGTATTCACCAAAGAGACGCTATGAGGTAGGCACACGTGAGAAGTTTGTGGTTTGGGAAGCAAGTTAGCCACCGCTATGCACAGGCGATCGCCCTCATGGTAGGTGCAGTCGGTGCAATATGCAGTGCTGATGCAGCCTCTGCCCTAGAGTTCAACTTTGGGTTTGCAGAAGGAACATCACCTGATGTCATTACAGGCTTTGAGCAAGCAGGCCATTTGTGGTCATCCATTCTGAGCGATGACATTGAGGTCAACCTCAATGTTGAATTTAGAGATATTAACTCGCCTTCCCTAGGTTTTTTTGAGCCTCAGAGAGTCAGTTATGACTATAGCGAAGTGCAGTCAGCCCTGTTTAGCGATCAGACGAGTGCTGATGATGCGACAGCCTACAACACTCTCGCGCTCCATTCCGATTTTGATTTGCTGGTAGATTTTGACCTTCTGCTAAACGGCACGAGCAATAATCCCAACGGAGCTGGCAGTTTAAATCCTTATATTGATAACGATGGAGACTGCAACAACAGCTCCATTCGAATGACAACAGCAAATGCAAAAGCCCTTGGGCTATCAACTAGCAACATCCCTAACTGTGGTTTGACCTCACCTAGTCGCGATAGCAACAGCCCTGACGGCACCATTCTCCTCAACAGCAACTTCAGCTGGGACTTCGATGTCTCAGACGGTATCGACGCCCAAAACTATGACTTTGTCGGTGTTGCCGCCCAGGGCGTCGGCGTCATCATGGGGTTTATTAGCGGTGTCGATGTCCTTGATTTCAACGTGCCTCAAGTGACCAATAGTCAAAACACTTATTTCGAAGACAGTCTGTTTCCCTTCGTCAGCCCAATGGACTTGTTTCGATATTCTGAAGAAAGCAGCGACTTGGGCATTATCGACTGGACTACTGGTCGCACCAATAGCCAGGGTCAAGAAATAGACAAATATTTCTCAATTGATGGCGGCGTGACTCAGATTGCGAGCTTTTCTACTGGTTTGAGGAATGGGGATGGCTTTCGGGCGAGTAGCTGGAAGCCTGATGAGCTAGGGGGTGTTTCTCTCGGCATTATGGAATCAACCCCAGCGGCTGGCCAAACCCTACAATTTTCCAATAACGACAGTCGGCTTTTTGATGCCATCGGTTGGGATCTCAAGCATCCCTCTGCAAATGCTCCGACGAGAGGGGTGAAGCAAGATCCTCCTGATAACCCCGATAATCCTGATAACCCCGATGGCCCTGGCGATCCGGGCGACACCCCAGACCCCGTGGCTGTGCCAGAACCATCAACGGCAGTGCCGCTGATTTTGATCGTAGGATTGACTCTGAGACTCTTAAGAAAGGCACCTCGGTAGCAGACACTGCCCCGATCATGCCCCGATCATGCCCCGATCATTGCCACCGACTATTTGCGTTCCCAATCAGGGCAGTCGGTGCCATCCCAACCGTAGGGATGCATTCCACAGATGAGTCCATTGCCGTTATAGGTATAACCGTGGTAGTGCTGACAGCCGACACAGGCCGGATGTTCATGGGCGTTGGGTTCAAAGCGCTCATTCCAGACATCGAAGTCTTCGCTGTCCCACTGCATATCAAAGCGAGCATAAATTTGGGTAGACGGCGAAACCCACTCATCAAGGGTTTCGATGACGCGATCGCACTCCGTCAGAAGAGTGTTTTCTAGATAGTCGGCCATCGCAATGGGAACCTGCATCATGGCATCTGCGGCCTCTGCCATCTGCTCTACCGTGGTTTCAAAAGACTCGCGCACATATTTCTCAAGGTCTTGAGCAGCTTGCTCCATGTCTTGAAACCAGGCTTGAAACTCTCCATTCATAGTTAATGACAATTACTCTTCAACAACATGAGCCGTGCGGCGATGAGGAGCATCGAAAATCAAATGACAGGACGCTCACCCCACCACTGCTTTTAGCCTAGGATCAAAATGACGAGAATAAACCTTTGACGCGATTAATCCTCATTAATATTAATCCTCATCAATTTCAATGGAGCGAGGTTCTTGAGAGGTCGGTTTTGCTTGAACATCAATCGTAGCGCTTCCAGCCTTTTGGGCGCGGTTGACCATATCATCAACCATACGCTTGGCTTCTTCGGTGGTCATTTCGCCACGGGCAACCATTTCATCTGCAATCTTTTGAGCTTGCCCTTGCAACTCAATCAGGGTTTTACCCGCTTTTTCTCCGGCAAAAGAGGCAACGCCTACCCCTAAATAAAATGCCTTTTGAACGATGTCTCCGAGACCTGGCATAGGCCTTTCTCCCCGCTAAAACGCTAAAGATCTAAATGATGGAACTGGGCTAACTACAATCGTCAAAACGTAGAGTTGGCTAAGACAAAACCTTGGAGGAATGGCTCAGCGCGATCGCCCCAAACGAGCAGCTATCACTACTTCTCCAAGATAGGCGGAATGCAGGGAAAGTGACTACTCACAGCCTGAAGTGTTGAGGCCATGATGAAGACCCATCTGCCATGTCGTAGAGAACAAGGCTGTGACTTTTGACGCGTAGAGCTAAACCTTGCGGGGTTTAAAGAATTGTGGAGTTTAAAACCAGGAGACCCGGAGTTCACGCCTATCATGAGCATCCCGTATTGCTGCTACCTTCCGGTCCTGACAAGATTTGGGCGTCGTGACTGCATGAGTCCGAGTCAGATCCAACATAACACGATTCTTTATGGTCTGT
This sequence comes from Elainellaceae cyanobacterium, assembly GCA_049647405.1. GTDB lineage: Bacteria > Cyanobacteriota > Cyanobacteriia > CAKZMO01 > CAKZMO01 > CAKZMO01. The sequence continues at coordinate 5,045 of JBARXP010000278.1, forward strand.
AAGAGTTGCAACCCTTTTCGGCCAAAAAATATAGCACTGTCAGGCTCGCTTTGCTTTCCGTTTCGATGCACTCTTGGAAGACCGGGTAGAACTCGTCGGAGAGGCTGCTGAAGGTGCGGCAGATGCGGTGGCGATGGGGTTTTCTGATGATGGCTGCGCCGATAGAGCCGCAGAGGCTTCATGGCGTGTGCTTGCAGCCTGACTCAACAGTGATTCTGCAAAGGCGATCGCCTCTCCTTCAGAATGCCCTCCGGCGAGCTGGGCCAGTTCTTCTTTCCGTCGATTTTCATCTAGGGGGGTGACTCGCACTACGGTTCGCACGTCGTCGCCCTTTGACTTGGACGTTTTCTCTGAAGCTTTTCCTTTATCCGATCGAGTACTGCCTGATCGAGGAGTACCGGATTGACTACTGCCGTTAGTTGACACCGAATCATCAATTTGCTGTTTGTTGACATTGAAGTGGTGGGCAGCCATTGCCGCGACCAGGGGCTGGTGAGTGACGCAGAGTACCTGATGGCGAAGGCTGAGCTGGTAAAGCTTGAGGGCGATCGCCTGAGCCACGCGACCCGACACCCCAACATCAATTTCGTCAAAGACCATGGTGCCAATCTCATCAGCCTGCGACAAACAGACTTTGAGCGCCAGCAGAAATCGACTCATCTCTCCACCCGAGGCCGTATCTGCCAGGGGCTGAAGCGGTTCTCCAGGGTTGGGGCTAAACAAGAAGACAATGCGATCGCCCCCCGTGGGAGACGGAGAAGCGGGTGAAATCTTGACTTTGAACTGCACCTGCTCCATCGCCAGAGGCTTCAACTGGTCTACCAGCATCGCTTCTAGCCTACGGGCGGCAGCTTGACGGAGTTGAGTCAGTTTGGCACAGGCTTGTGCTAGCTCTGTTTGACGTGCAGTGTAGGCTTTTTCGAGGGCTTCCACCGATTGCCCATCACCGCTGAGCTGATCGAGCTGTTGCTGAAGGTCTTGACTGAGGGCGATCGCCTCGGCCAATGAGGGGCCATATTTACGACAAATTTGCTTGAGCTGACGAATCCGGGTTTCGACTTCATCGAGCCGTTCGGGATCAGTCTCTAACCCTTCCCCGTAGGCATTGATTTCACGGCCTGATTCTTCAACTTGGGTCAAGGCTCCTGTCACCAAATCTAAAATGGACTGAAGTTGGGAATCAACCTCTGCCATATTGCTGAGAATCTGCTCAGCCTTGCCTAGCAAGTCAGCACAGGCATTGCCCGACTCGTTTTGGTAAAGAGCCTGATAGACTTCGTAGCTCTGCTGCTGTAGCTCAACCGCATGGGTGAGGCGATTGCGCTCTTGCTGCAGTTGGTCAAGCTCATCGGCATCACCTAGATCAGCATCTCTCAACTCTTGCGCCTGAAACGCAAACAAATCAAGCTGCTGGAGTCTCTCTTGCTCATTTTGCCGCCGCCGTTCGAGAGCTTTTGACGCTGTTTGAAACGCTTCATAGGCGTTGCCGATGCGGGTGCGTTGTTGAGCATGGGCTGCCCCCCCAAAGCCATCGAGCCAGTCGCGTTGAATGCTGGTCTGCCCGAGTTGAACGGTTTGGCCTTGAGCCGTGATCTCGACCAGGCGATCGCGCAACGACTCCATTTGCTGTTTATTGACCACCATGCCATTGACGCGCGATCGCCCCCTTACCCCCCCTTTGCCTGCCGTGAGTTCGCGACTGCAAACGAGCACCGCGCTATCCTCATGGGGATCAATTTCTTGTGCGGCTAACCATTCGCTGATTTCTGGACGGCCTTCGAAGCGGGCTTCGATTAGTCCTCGTTCGGCACCAGACCGAACTGCACGTCCAGTCACCTTGCCGCCTAGGGCTGCATCGAGAGCATCTAGCAAAATTGACTTGCCTGCGCCCGTTTCTCCAGTCAGCACATTTAAGCCAGCACCTAGCTGTAGGTCTAGCTCATCGACAAGGGCAAAATTTTCGATATGAAGAGACAACAACATGAAGGATGACCGGACGCTGGTCTACACTAATACATACGTCACTATTCAGTGTAGTGGCAGTTTGATGCACCATGTCGAGGGCCGCGCTCAAATCAGGCATTTTCCATGGCTCTTTTTTCTCAGAAGTCTCTCATGTCAGGGTTTCACAAAGCTTTTATATTAATGAAAAGAGGATAGAAAGTGAGGCGTGTAGAGATCAGACTTTGAGAAGAACTCTGTTTCAAGTTCTGAGACGGCTCGATATTGCTAAACGCTGATTTGTCAAACGCTGATCTGCCAAATGCTGATCTATAGGTGAATAGGGTTCTTTGTGTGACTATTCTGCAATTCTTTTAAGACTCACGCACAACTCGCCTCAGCCTGAATAAACTCGTTGAAATTGTGGAAGCGTCGCGCCCACAATTTCAACAAAATGCGTCAGTCCTGTCTTTTTTTGACCCTTATTATCGTTTCATTAATTAACACTCATGGTTTTTATTCGTATTCCTAAACCCTGGCATTTACCTGAAAATAAGGTCACGTCAGAAGCAAATTTCCGCAGTCGTCGAAAATTTGTGAAGACCTTTGTCGGAGCAACAATAGGGGCGTCAGCGTTACCTCTTTTGGGATGTCAGAGTTCTCAAGGGTCAGAAGCTGATGATCCCTTAGCGGGCTTGAGCGATTTGTCGTTTCAACCCAACGCAAGCTTTGCCAACCTCGATCGCCCGCTCACGGGTCGCGTCTTGGCCGCCACATACAATAATTTCTACGAGTTTGGTGGCACCAAAGACATTTGGCAAAACGCTCAGTCTCTGCCCACCGAAGACTGGCAGGTTGAAGTGGGTGGCCTGGTCAACAATCCTCAAACCTATGATATTGATGAACTGACCCGTGCTTTTCCGCTAGAAGAAAGAACCTATCGTTTCCGCTGTGTAGAAGCGTGGGCGATGGTGGTGCCGTGGATTGGGTTTCCGATGCGATCGCTTCTCGAAGCAGTAGACCCGCAACCCGAAGCCCGATATGTGCGGTTTACCTCTTTTTATGACTCAAATGTGACCACTGGCCCTGCCCTGCGTTCAAGTTTTCTGCCGTGGCCTTATACCGAAGCCCTCACCATAGAGGAGATGGCGAATGAACTCGCCTTTTTTGCGGTCGGCATCTACGGTCAAACCTTGCCCAAGCAGCACGGTGCCCCTATTCGCATGGTGGTTCCCTGGAAATATGGGTTTAAGGGAGCAAAATCGGTGGTGAAGATTGAGTTTGTTGCCGATCGCCCCTCAACCTATTGGAACACCATTAGCAGCAACGAATATAAATTTCAGTCGAATGTGGAACCAGAAGTGCCTCATCCGCGCTGGTCTCAACGGGAAGAAAAGCTGTTGGGTGCTGGCCCTGAATTTTCTTACGAAGTGGTGCCAAGTTTGCTTTACAACGGCTATGAAGAGTACGTTGGGTCGCTATACGCTTAGGCCGCGAATCTCCTGGCCGTCAGCACCGTCACGCCATGAATTTTTTCGTGAGGATTGATTCTTGAAGGTTTAGACGTTTCTCAGTCATCACTTGTCATCCAGCCTTATCATAGGAAGCTTGGAGTCAGCCCTGATTTTGGAACTGCGCCAAGGGCTGAGCAAGGGTTCCAAGCATGGCTAGAATTTGACGGAAAGGAAGCATTTGCATATGTCTCAAGTTATTTCAATTGCGGGTCGCGGCATTCCCCTCAAGGGCAACGACATCGACACCGATCGCATCATTCCCGCACGATTTCTTAAATGTGTAACGTTTGATGGCCTCGGGGATCATGTCTTTGAAGACGATCGCAGCTCGCTCAACGGCAGTCACGCCTTTGACCAACCTCAGTATCAAGGAGCAGACGTGCTCGTGGTCAACCGCAACTTTGGCTGTGGCTCTAGCCGCGAACATGCTCCCCAGGCGATCGCCCGATGGGGTGTCAGCGGCTTAATTGGCGAGAGTTTTGCAGAAATTTTCTTCGGCAATTGTGTTGCAATGGGCATTCCCTGCATGACGGCTGCATCCGATGACGTGAACGCGCTCCAAGGGGCGATCGCCAACGATCCTCAGTCCGCCGTCGAGATTAATCTTCAGACGATGCAAGCAACCTGTGGCGATTTGTCTTTCCCGATTCAGATAGGAGATGGCCCCCGGCAAATGTTTATCTCAGGCACTTGGGATGCCTGCGGTCAACTTGTGGCACAGGCTCCGGCCATTCAGCAAACGGCGGCAAAGCTGCCCTATGTTGCCTGGGGCTAATATTGCCTGGGGCTAATGCTGCTTGGGGCTAATGTTTTCTGAAACGAAAAGGCTGTCATCAGGCCATGCGCTCCAGCCAAATTTATAGCAAGTCCGACATAGGAACTGTGGTCGGAGGAATTTCCTGGTTGTAGTCGGTCACGATATCCCACTGGGTCTGGGCATCGTAGGCAACGGTGACCTGGGTCTCAAACCTGTAGAAATCACCGCCACGGGGTTTCCCTCGAAAGGTGAAGGTGACGCTACCGTCTGTGTTGATCACATGGGGTGAATCGGCTGCAGGGCCATGCATGGAGGGTTCTGTTTCATAGACACTGACGCCTCCATTTTCAGCTTCGCCTCTCTGACGCGCTAGGTTTTTAGCGCGGTTGAGATCATAGTCGAGGGCTAAGAAATAGACATCTTCTGATTGGCTGATCGGTACAGGTGCGCTCAGGGCAGATTCAGCGATAGAACCTTGAGCCGTCGCTGCTGCGCCGCTTTCTGCGATCGCCCCAGAGAGGGTGAGGCCAGAGAGCGTCAAGGTAGAGGCGATCGCCACAGTTAAGCTCCCCGTCGATTTTAGGGCAGCCCCCCGGAGGCTTTTCTGAGATTGACGAGCAAGCTGCGTTGACCGTCGTTTTGAAAAAACGTTTGGGGTGTTCACGGTTATTTTCTCCAGAAACATTCAGATTGGGAACCAGGCTTTAAGGCTGAGTCGAAGGGCTAAGTCGGAGGGCTGAGTCACA
>JBARXP010000279.1:0-15193 GCA_049647405.1 Elainellaceae cyanobacterium
ATACTGGAATATCTACTGTTCCGAAGCTTAGAGAGGAAAACGTCTTGATTTCAAAATCACTGCAAGTCTCTGAAAATGATCTAATTCGTGAAGATTTTAGTGAGTACGTCGCCCATCTCCAGCTTCACATGGCTCTACAGGCCAAAAACTTAGTCCCTACGTTGAACCAGTCGCACGATAGTCGTCAGGCACTGCTACACCAGACTCAAGCTGATTTTGAAAAATTGGTTTCTCGTCAAGCGCTCTAATGAAGTTGAGCCCGTTATCAAGAGCCTCGCATTAACGCTCTACTAGAGTCTTTTTAAGAGCCATTGAGCTTCGCTAATGTAGCGTCTGAATTGCGTAAGCCATTGGCGTGAACGTTTACAAATACAGAAAAATAATAGGTTTGGTTCCCTTGCATGGCTGTGTGAGGGAATTTTTTTATAGCTACAGCCATTAGCCTTAGGACAATTTTGGGGGCGCGCACCGCGCGCCCCCAAAATTGTCTATGTCCTAACTAAGCTGACCACAGCTATATCGCCGTATTGACTGTGAGCAATTTGATAGTCTGCCCATGACGTTAGATGCGGTTCGTTTCCCCAACTCCTTCTGACGGTAGATACGATAGAAGGGCAAGAAACGGCTCGCACGCTTGTTCGTGTGGATTGCTGTAGAACATGAGTCTCTAAATCTAAAGTCCTAAGTTTTGTTTTTTTGCTGGTTAGGGCTCAGATGTAATGAAAATAGTGGCAAACGACACGAAGCATTATGGCTGTTGATAGTTCTCCCCAAACACGCGATCGCGCCTCTAATGACCCATCTGCATCATCAAGACAATCACTCCAGCCCCGTCAACCTAAAAAATTTGAATGGTTATGGCAGCAATTTGATCGAGACATTACCTATGTTGTCGAAGACTCCATTGCGCTGCGGGTCTTTGCTCAAGCGATGGTATTTGTCGGAATCATTGCGACAGATGTTGCCGCTGCAAATGTGACAGGCTTAAGCCTGACCAGTCTTTGGGCCATACCGACTAGTGCAATTGGTAGTGGCTGGAGCTACACCCGGCGACGGCAAGGAAATGTTGCCACTAAGTTTTGTATTGCGATCGCCATGCTGGTGTCATTGGCGGTGTTCTTTATTCAGCTGTTACTCGAACGGCAAGATACGCGACTGGCTTTGGCTCAGCTTTTGATTCAGCTTCAGGTGTTCCACAGCTTCGACATGCCCCGCCGCAAAGATTTGGGGTATTCGATGATGATCGGCATGATTTTGATAGGAGTCGCAGGAACGCTCAGTCAAACCCTCTCGTTTGGGCCTTTGCTGCTGGCCTTTTTTGCCATTGCGTTACCCGCCCTCGCTCTCGACTACCGCTCTCGCATTGGCTTACCTCCGCGTTCTCATCTCAAATCGTCTCTTGCCGCACTGCCACTCAAGCGCATCGGCATCATGATGCTGTCGGCACTGGTTGTAGGAATGTTGATTTTTGCGGCCTTGCCCCGGTTTCAGGGCTATCAGATCCGCAGTTTTCCGGTCAGTACGCCGATCGAGTTTGACGGCGAGTTTGAGCCAAGTGCGATCAATAATCCTGGCTATATCAATGGTGGTGAAGGGGCTGAAGATGGCTTTGGCACTGAATCAGGAGATGGAGAAACCTTTAACAGTGCTCCGGGAGAAGTCGATAGACAGTCTTATTACGGTTTCAGCAGCCGCATGAACATGAATCTTCGGGGTGCTCTGATGCCCGAAGTGGTCATGCGCGTGCGATCGCAGGCAGCAGGTTTTTGGCGAGTGCTTGCCTTTGATCGCTATACCGGGCAGGGTTGGGAGATTTCTCGCAACAGCGATGAAGATGTAGAAATTGTTGAGCGCTCTCGCTGGACTTATATGTTTCGCTTGCCGTGGCTATTTGGTCGCGGTCGAACCCGAGAGGTGATTCAAACCTATACGATCACGTCTGATCTGCCTAACCTGATTCCAGCGCTCTATGAACCCGATCGGCTGTACTTTCCGACACAGCAAGTCGCGATTGATCCTGAGGGCAGCTTGCGATCGCCCGTCGAGCTTGTAGAAGGAGTGACCTACACTGTCGTCTCTGAGGTACCCTATCGGGATCGCACAAAGCTAGGCGAAGCCTCAACAGATTACCGCACTGCGATCCGCGACTCTTATCTGCAAGTTCCTGAAGACACTGCACCTAAACTTCGGCAAGTGGCTGAAGCCGCCTTAGCTAAAGCCGACCCACGACCGACCAACCCCTATGAAATTAGCCTGTATCTGGGGCAATATATCAAGCAAAACTATACGATTCAGCCCGATCTGCCGTTTTTAGATAGTGATCAAGATTTAGCAGAGGCATTTCTATTCGGATATCAAGGGGGCTACCCCGACCACTTTTCCACAGTCTTGACCCTGATGTTGCGATCGCTCGGCATTCCGTCGCGGCTAGTGGTCGGCTTTGGCACTGGAGAATTCAACCCCTTCACGGGCTTTTATGTGGTGCAAAATACCGATGCCTATGCCATGACTGAAGTGTTTTTTCCGGGGAATGGATGGGTTGCCTTTGACCCGATTCCGGGTCACGAGTTAATTCCGCCTTCAATCGAAGATTCTGAAACCTTTGGGGTTCTCAAACGGATGTGGAACTGGGTTGCGGGTTGGCTGCCGTCTCCCTTGCGCGGCTGGATCAGCGGTGTTTTTGACCTGCTGTCTGATGGGGCAACGCGCGTCGTCACGTTTGTCATCGCCCTGTTTAACCGAGGCTGGGTTGGTATTCTCGTCGGCTTGAGTTTGATTACGACCGGTGTTTTTGTCTTGTGGTTGCTGCTCAATGGTGTGCGATCGCTCGTCTTTCGCATGAACCTCAAACGACTGCCGCCGATGGAGTCAATCTATCAGCAGATGCTACATACCCTAGCGAGCCACGGCTTTCGCAAATCCGCAGCCCAGACCCCTCTAGAATATGCGTCATCTCTGCAAAAAACAGCCCCCGAACGTGCTGCTGCCGTAGAAGAAATTTCTCACGCTTATGTGCAGTGGCGATACGGCAAACGAGAGCCCAATATCGTTACCCTACGAAAACGGCTGCGATCGCTCACGCCTCGTTATTTTTCAGGCGGCAAAAAGTCCAAAGCCTATGAGCGAAGCTCGTAGCCGACAACCGTGCCGACGGTTGGCTGACCTCTACCGATGTTATGCCCACTCTGTTTATGTCTCATTCTTTTGCTCATATCGACGCCGACACCGACAAGACGGCCACTCACCATCCCTATCATCAAGCTGTGCTTGATGCTGTGTCTAATCCCGAAGGCGAATCAGCCGGGTCAATCCTGATCGTGGTGCATCAGCTCCATTCCACTCCAGGCGAAGTGGGGCGCGTTCTTGCCGAATGGGGCTATGACCTTGACATGCGGTGTCTGGCGGAGGGCGATCGCCTGCCCAACACAATGGATGATCATGAAGGGGCGATCGTATTCGGTGGGCCGATGAGTGCCAATGACGACGACACTCTTCCGTTTATTAAGGCGGAGCTAGACTGGATTCCGACAGTAGTAGAGGCAAATAAGCCCTATTTAGGAATTTGTTTAGGAGCACAATTGCTGGCTCGTGCCCTCGGTGCGCCAGTCGCTCCCCATCCCCAATCTAGGGTTGAAGTTGGGTATTACCCGCTCCGTGCCACCTTAGAGGGGCAGTCTCTTTTCAATACTCTGTCGCACGTCTATCACTGGCATAAAGAAGGGTTTGAGTTGCCTACGGATGCTCAACTGTTGGCAACAGGAGACACGTTTCCCAATCAGGCATTTCGGTACGGCAATCGAGCCTATGGGTTTCAGTTTCATCCTGAAATTACGCTGCCAATGATTACCAAGTGGACAACCGATGCTGCCGACCACCTGCTGCGTCCGGGAGCCCAAGCCCACGATCATCATTTTCAATCTCACGATCGCCATGCTGCTGCCATGAGTCACTGGCTCACGAGTTTTTTACATCAATGGCTACATCACGATGATCCCGTTTTGGTCAAGACCTAACGGACGTTTTGCCGTGTGAGCAACAGATGAACGTGCCGTTTTTCGATCATAGATTTCGTTACATTCGGTAGCAGAATAACGCCAGGGTTCCAATTCCAAGATAGGCTAGGAACCGAAATTCTTAATGAGACGTGCGATCGCCCTAGGCGCTGAGCACAGAATTCTTTGGCGAAGAGAGATTATGGCCCATTCATCGACTCAAGACGCAGCCTCCCTAGACTCCACTTCAGCGCAGACAACCTCAGATGTTATGACTCCACCTGCCGATTCGCAGACACGGGTTAGCGCGTTTATGAAACGCATTCAAGACAGCATTTGCCAAAAGCTGGAAGAACTCGATGACGGCCATCAGTTTCTTCAAGATAGCTGGGAGCGGCCTGAGGGGGGCGGCGGGCGCTCTCGGGTCATAAAACAAGGCAATCTCCTAGAGCAGGGCGGCGTTAACTTTTCAGAAATTTGGGGCGATCGCCTGCCTCCGTCTATTCTGACGCAGCGGCCTGAAGCCGCCGGACATCGCTTCTATGCGACGGGCACATCAATGGTGCTGCATCCACGCAACCCCTACATTCCTACGGTTCATCTCAACTATCGATATTTTGAAGCTGGCCCCGTTTGGTGGTTTGGCGGCGGCATAGACCTGACGCCCTACTACCCTTTTGAAGAAGATGCAGCCCACTTTCATCGCACCCTCAAGCAGGCTTGTGATCAGCATCATTCAGACTACTATCCAACGTTTAAAAAGTGGTGTGACGAATATTTCTATCTGAAGCATCGCCAAGAAACACGCGGCGTAGGCGGGGTTTTCTTTGACTATCAAGATGGTCAGGGTAAGCTCTACCGAGGGCCAGATGCAGAAGGGCCAGCGGCTCAGTACAGCGATCAGGTGGGTGAGCTGCCTGCCCGATCATGGGAAGATATTTTTGGCTTTGTGCAAGCCTGCGGCGATGCCTTCTTGCCCTCCTATGTGCCGATCATCGAACGGCGGCGAGATATGGAATATGGCGATCGCCAACGAGATTTTCAGCTCTACCGCCGAGGGCGTTATGTAGAGTTTAATTTGGTGTACGACCGGGGCACAATTTTCGGTCTTCAGACCAACGGTCGCACAGAATCTATTCTCATGTCTCTGCCTCCCTTGGTGCGTTGGGAATATTGCTTTGAACCCGAAGCCAACAGCCACGAGTCAAAACTCTACGACGTTTTTCTCAAACCTCAAGAATGGGCAGAGTGGAGCAGCTCGTCAACTTGATAGAAGTTTGTTTTAATCTCGTCCGGAGGGATTGCACTGGAAGGCGTAAGGGTTATAGCTTGTCATTACGATTCCTCCTGTCAATGAAGGATAGGTAAGATAGCCGTACTTCATCACCTTTCTTGCAAGAGGGTTTATGTCAAGAGGGTTTATGGAAGTATGTGGTCAAAACTAAAGCGGACGGCGTGTGCTCCTCGCCGGGGGCACGCACTCAGATAGCATCGTTTACTTGTCGCTACCTACTTGTCGCTACCTACTTATCGTGACTCTGCTTAAGAAGGCAGGTTTCGCACAGGTCGCGCACAGGTTGTACACAGATATATTGCGCGTAAACATACCGCGCATAATCTGAAGCCACCAGCCAAGTATGAAATCAAGCAACACTGTGCATCTAGAAGTTTGGGATAAAACTATAGCGGTCATGCATAAAAAAGCCCCATGACGGGCACTCTTTTAGTAAGTTAAGCTACAGCCATATTCATTCAAGAACTTTCAACTCATGAGGAGTTTGCCTCCTCTCGTCCTATTTATCTTTACTTGACTAGTGATGGATCAAGAGATACGCACTGCCCCAGACGAACGATCCGTTGTGGTTTTGCGACCAACAGGTCGTCTAGACATTACAACTGCATGGCAGTTCCGTTTAAAGTTGCAAGAGTGCATTTCTCAGGCCAGTCCTCATATTGTGGTAAACCTCAGCCAGGTTAACTTTATTGATAGCTCAGGGCTGACATCCCTCGTTGCTGGAATGCGAGATGCAGACAAAATAAATGGCAGCTTCAGAATCTGTAGCGTCCATTCTGAAGCAAAACTCGTGTTTGAAGTGACGATGATGGACTCAGTATTTGAGATGTTTGACAGTGAGGACGAAAGCTTGGAAGCTCCTTTGGGCACTCCGATGCACTGAAATTGAACCCCGTAGATATCACCTGTTTGCCCGAATCAACTTGGCAAACTCGCATCAACGCGAGACAATGTGATTACGTTCATTAGATGAATTCATAGTGAGCAACGTCCGTACCGTCTCAGATACAAAGAGAGCGTTTTATACGTTCCATACGCGCCCTATTGCCTCAATCTACCGCAGGGTAGTTGAGGAGTTAATGGTCGAAATGCACCTCCTGTCAGTCAATGTCGATTTTCGCTACGACCCCATTTATGCTTTGGGAGTGGTGACGGCATTCGACCGCTTTATGGAGGGCTATAGACCTGATCGTGACAAGCAATCCATTTTTAGTGCTCTTTGCCGAGCCATTGGCGCAGATGGCGATCACTACCGTCGAGATGCTGAGCAGCTTAAAGCTGAAGCTGAAAACCTTTCCCGTGAGACCCTAGAGAAATCTATTGAGTTGCCGTCAGAGGCTCCTGATACGTTTCTGAAGTCTCAGATTGAGGCGATCGCCCATGGTGATACGTTCAAATACAGTCGTCTATTTACGATTGGGCTTTATGCAGTCGTAGAAGCGGTCGATTTAGAATTTGCAAAAGACGCGAAATCTGTTAGCGAGTTACTGAAGAAATTAGGCTCCACACTCAATTTCTCCCCTGAGAAGCTTGAAAAAGACCTAGAAGTTTATCGTAGTAATCTCGAAAAATTAATTCAGACTCAGGCTGTCTTAGCAGACATCATGAAAGCTGATCGGAAAAAGCGCGAAGAGCGAGCTGCCCAGGCTCAAGCAACTGAATCAACCGAGTCAGAATCAGAAGAGCCCGCCAAACCAGAGCAAGAAACGCAAGAAACAGAAGTGTAAATTTGTTCCTTGTGCCGACGCTTCCAAGCGCTACGGGGCGTCTGTGAAGCGTCATTTCGTTATTTTTTAGCCACGACTTGACCTTTTTAAGGTACAGGTTCTTCGTCATCGTTGAGAGTTTCGATCAGCAGATCAACCTGTTGCCGATGATGAGTGAGAAATGATTCACACTGCTGTAAACGATTAACAGCAGTTTCAAACTGCTCAAACACGTCAGCGATTGGCAGCTCACCCGTTTCAATTTGGGAAATAATAGACTCGATTGTAGTCACCGTTGCTTCATAGTTCCAGTCTTCTGGTAAGGCTGGAACGTAAGAGTTTGGATCACTTATTTCGTCTGTTTCGCGCGCGTTATCTTGGTCATCAGAGATGTCTGGGGAAGATTTATTCATGGAGTTCCACTCACATTATTTGTGGGTAATTTTTGCAAAAATCGTCTCATCCCAAGTCAAAATTTAATACCTGCGGTTCACTATCCGTTGCCTGATAGGAGCGCTGCTATCGTTATGATGCATGGCTGAGTAACTCGAAGGTGTTGAATTCAGACTTGGAACTCATCACATTTTGAAGAATATTCCGAGAAATATCCTAGGGTTAAAGTTTCTAGATTCTAGTCCGTCTGAATGCATTCAGATTGCTCTCCTTGTTTGAGTTCTGTAATGTCTTTGGGTTTTGCAATGTCTTTGGGTTCTGCTCTGTAGTCATGGCATCTTCTTATGACTAGCCTCTATGGCATCAACTTTGACTCGAACATTGCCTGAGTAGAAAGAGACCCATGCCTGTTGCCCTACAGTGAGTTCAGAGGGCGATCGCACGATATCTCCATCCATCTGCTTCATAACTGCGTACCCTCGCTTCAAGACATTTTCGGGATTGAGAGTGCTCAGTTTTTGCCCCAGGAGTTGATGCTGTTGAGAGGCGGAGTGCAGACGTTGACTCATGCCTTGGATTAGTTTTTGCCGAAGCCAGCTTATTTCTTGCTTCTCGTAGTAAATCGTTTGGTCAAGATGAAGCCGCTGTAGACCTTCTCTAAGGCGGAGCAATGATTCTTCATGAATACGGAGATGAGACTGTAGAGCAGCCAGAAGTCGGCTGCGACGGTCGTTGTGGGCATGGGCTAAGTCACTCAGTTGAGGCACAGCCTGCTCTGCTGCCGCCGTCGGCGTATGGGCAAACACATCAGCCGCTAAATCAGACAGTGACTCATCGCGCTGATGCCCAATGCCTGCAACAACGGGAATAGGACAGTTGGCGATCGCCTCCACGACGGCTTCATGATTAAAGCAATCCATATCTTCAGTTGCACCACCACCTCGGGACAGGAGCACCACCTCAGCTCGACCATCGGCAACCACTCGACGAATCGCCTTTACGATGAAGGCTGGAGCCTGGTCACCTTGCACAAGAGCTGGTGAAAACAACACCTTCAGCCCTGGATATCGACGTTTTAGTGTTCTTTTAATGTCACCCCATGCCGCAGCTTGAGGAGAGGTCACAACGGCAATTGTTTGGGGATGCGGGGGCAGCACTCGTTTACGACTGAGGTCAAACAGACCTGCTGTTTCGAGACGTTGTTTCAACTGACGATAGCGAATTGCCCGCAGCCCTTCTCCCGCTGGCAGCGCTTGCCACACATTAAGCTGGTAAGTTCCTCGTTTGCGGTGCAATCGAACTCGCCCTAAGATAATGAGCTGTTCTCCAGGTTCGGGCTGAATGGCGAGCTGTTCGATTTGGTTACGCCAAACGACACAACTCATCGCAGCATCTGCATCCGGATCTTGCAGAGTAAAAAAGATACCGCTACGGTAGCGGCTCGCGCTTGACACTTCTCCCATGACCCAAACTTGTCTCAGCTGATCATCTTGCTCTAGCAGGTCTTGAATATGAATCGTCAGCCCCATGACAGACAGAGGCGTGCTCGGTGCAAAGATATGGTGCAGGTTCTCATTCATAAAAGCATTAAACGCTGACGGCGAGAAAAAAACACATGCAGACCATAAACTAAACCTGTAGACTGTCAGCTAAGAGTCATGGTTCGATGGCAACACACTGACTCAGAGCCATTGCCGACAGAGGAATTCAGAAGCTCATCTCACTGATCACCCTAGCATCTCCCTCGGCATTGATTGCTATAGTCTCAGAAGGACTCAGAGTAACGGGCTCAGCAAACAAGATTGAACAAACTTTAACTGAAGCAGACCTTCAAAAAGCCTGAATCGTTTTGGCGATCGCCAACAGCGCCTCATCCCTGAGCAACATAATCTTGATCTGGAGCAGTATTGCATGATCACGAAGACTTGAATGTGATGGAGGTTTTGCATATAGCTTTCAATCAAATCAATCCTTCGCCTGACGTAAACATCTCATCCAAACTAGAGTACACTAGATATAGTACGCGTGTATCGAATCGTGTATATTAAACCTCGTGTATGTAATAAATCTCGTGTATGTAAGTTGAGTCGTGTCCGCAATTATTCCAAACGTAACCTTCAAACATAACCTTGAACTTGTCTTTGAACCCACACTTGTCTTTGAACCCACACATGATAACCAGCCTCTGACCCCATAGTGCTGAGAATTGCTATGGGTCAGTGGGTTTTGCAGATTTTTTAGATTTGAGTTTATGCCTACAGAGACCATACCTGTAGGTTCCCCAAGCATAGTATGAAGTATATTTCTGACGTCCTGATGTGCGATCGTAGCTGAGGTGTTTATGGCTAAAACAACGAACGAATTGTCTGAAAAGCAGAAAGCGCTGGAGATAGTGCTAGGCCAAATTGACCGAAATTTTGGCAAAGGAACCATAATGCGCCTGGGAGATGCTGGGCGCATACGCATTGCAACCATCCCAACGGGTGCTCTAACTCTAGATTTGGCCCTGGGTGGAGGACTCCCTAGGGGACGAGTCATCGAAATTTACGGCCCTGAAAGCTCAGGAAAAACGACTCTGGCTCTACATGCGATCGCAGAAGTTCAGAAAAAAGGAGGGATTGCTGCATTTGTCGATGCAGAGCACGCGCTCGATCCCATCTATGCCGAACGGTTAGGGGTCGATATTGACAACCTCCTGGTGTCACAGCCTGACACAGGCGAAGCTGGGCTCGAAATCGTTGATCAGCTCGTTCGATCTAACGCCGTTGAGCTGGTGGTCATCGACTCCGTTGCGGCACTTGTACCCAGGGCCGAAATTGAAGGAGAGATGGGTGATATTCACGTAGGATTGCAGGCGCGATTGATGAGTCAGGCCCTTCGCAAAATTACAGGCAGTATCGGCAAAACTGGGTGCAGCGTCATTTTCTTGAACCAGCTTCGACAAAAAATAGGGATTAGCTACGGTAATCCTGAGACCACCACAGGAGGCAATGCGCTCAAGTTTTATGCGTCTGTGCGACTCGACATCAGACGCATTCAGACTCTCAAAAAAGGCACCGATGAGATCGGGATTCGGGCAAAGGTCAAAGTTGCCAAAAATAAAGTCGCTCCTCCATTTAAAATTGCTGAATTTGATGTCATGTTCGGCGAGGGAATTTCTTCATTAGGCTGTCTCTTAGATCTTGCTGAAACGGGCGAAATTATTACCCGTCGAGGAGCCTGGTATAGCTACCAAGGCGAGAACCTGGCTCAGGGGCGAGACAACACGGTTCAATACATGAAGGAGAATTCTGAGTTTACGGAAAGTATTGAGAAGCAAGTCAAAGTTCAGCTAGGGCTGAGTAGCGATCAGCCAGCGGGAGAAGCCAAGTCGGCAGAGGAGGCTAAAGTAGCTTCGTCAACAGAAAACAGCTCAGACAGTGATAGTTTAGATTCCTCAGAAGCGGCAGATGCGGTTGCGCCTCCAAAAGCTTCCTCACGGTCGTCGAGGAGAAAGTCATCTTCTAAGTCGGAGTGATTGAGTCTCATAAAGGCAAAATGAGCGATCGCCCGTTTAGACATAAATGAGAGTATCGTAGCAACTCTTCATTTATAAACAGGCTCTTAAATCTGATGAAATGTTCATCCAAAAAGCTTCTTTGAGCCTGATATTTATTCAGTTACAAAGGGAGCATGTCAGGGTTCCAGCCAAGTGTTTGTATTTAGCTGTGAAGCGCCCTGTTTATAGGCTTTCAGCTACTGTGTTGCTTTAGCGCCAAATTTGTGGCTTCGTAAAGGTGACATGCTCCCGTGACAAAAGATTCAATCTTTCTAGCATTGATGATATAAAGCTAACAAACAAGCTCTGGATTTTCTGGCGTTTTGTGAGTTATCCAGACTGGTGATCGGTTAATAGTTGGTGAATGCCTTATGGTCTTATTTTCAAAATCTCAAGTTCTTGTCCCTATTGATTTTTCAGACGAAGCTTTTGTTGCTTTAGATGAAGCGTTGTCGTATGTAGAGGGGCCATCACATTTACATGCCATTCATGTTTTACCGAGACTGGAGCCAACAGAACCCGGACTAGTCTGGAAGACGATTGACGATCAGTCTCGTCAAGACAACGTGAAAAAAGCCTTCTACGCGCGAGAAGACAAGCCTGAGTACAAAGATATTAATTTTGAGATTGCACTCGGTGATCCGAGTTCCGAGATCATTGATTATGCTAAAGCCAATGACATCAGCTTGATTGTCATCCCCTCCCACGGGCGCACGGGCATCGGGAGGTTCTTGCTTGGATCTGTCTCTGAACGAGTGATTCGCTTTGCACATTGTCCCGTTTTAGTGCTTCGTCGTTAGTAGCTACAATCGACAGAGCAGATTGACTGTATCCACTCGATTTTCATCATAAGCTCCAGCATCATTGATCTAGCGGTCTCAGATTCCGCTGACGTTATTGACTTAACAGTCGATCAATTGATGCTTGGATCTCTTGATGCTTAGATCTTTATGAAGTCGTAAATCTCAACTGATTATTGTCTGCTAACTGTTTCTCATTGATGAGAGGACGGCAGAGACTTTGTCTTAAGATTTACGTGCCTTAGATGAGTGCTGACGGTATCGAATTTTGGTTCTTATCAGTTTTGGCGCTCAAGTCTTGGCAACTAGGTTTTGGCGATCGCTCTTCGTTTAGCGTCTGTAGAAAATGCTCAATAGTGAACTATTGATCTTAGATCTAGCAAGATTGCATTAGCCCTACTCAGAATATTGATGATTCGTTAAGTAAGAGGATGGGCAACGATCATGCGATGCTTTGACCTGACGATTATTTCGCTCTAGAGTGCAGAGCTATATCGCTGAGTTCCTGCCGCATTAAGTTTGCATCAAGCGGCATGTGTCACATAGGTGTCACATGCCGTTTCGCTATGTGAGCTGTTGGAGTGTATCTTACGTACGCAGGCATGCTCTCCAAGATCATTCAGGGTCACACATTCGCTCCAAAGCCATCTATTCTGTTTGTGTGGTGGGCTGGTGGCACAAAAATGTGGTTAGGCTAAGCCGCAGTATTTACCCGATGAGTCTGCTCTGTACTCTAGCGTTTGATTTGGATGTGAGGAAACATCATGCGACCCCGAACCGTTCGAGAAGGCTCTGTTGGCTTGCTGATCTTGGCAGGTTTGATCGTTTTTGGTGGATTAGTTCTGTGGGTACGCGGCCTCAACCTAGGGAGTCGGAGTTACCAGATTCAAGTTGAATTTGATACGGTAGCGGGCATTTTGCCTGGAGCCCCAGTGCGCTATCGAGGCGTTAAGGTAGGGCGGGTCACGTCTGTTTCTTCGTCTGCGAACGCAGCTCGGGTGACTGTGGATATTCAGTCTTCGGACTTGGTTATTCCATCTGATGTCATTGTTGAGGCAAATCAAATCGGGTTAGTGGGCGAGACCTCGATTGACATCGTGCCCCAGACCGAGCTCCCAGAAGAAGCTTTGGCGATGAGCCCTCTCGGGTCTGAGTGCGACTCTAACCTCATTCTTTGCGATGACGCACTCGTCCCAGGAGTCGTTGGTGTTAGCTACGACACGCTGATCCGTACAACCGCTAAGCTTGCTGAACGGTTTGACAACCCAGAACTAGTCAGGGAAATTCAAGAGCTAGTGAAAAATACCTCAGATGCAGCGGCAGGAGTTGCCGTTTTGAGCGAGGAGGTGACTGGTTTAGCGGCAACGTTAGAAACCGATATCGGAGCTTTAGCACGGTCGGCAACATCTACGACTGATGCAATAACGGGTGTAGCAACCGAATTTGAGATTACAGCGAGTCAACTGAATCGTGCGATCTCGACCAATCAAGAGACTCTTGTCAGCACACTCAACAATCTCAATGCAGTCAGTTATGACGTTCAACGCATTGTATCTTCGGTTGCCCCCTCGATTGAAGGAGGGGAGATTATCAGCAATTTAGAGACTTTATCGGCTAACGCGGCGGCGGCGTCCGAAAATTTGCGAACGGTTTCTGATTTAGTCAGTCGTGAAGATTCTCTCATCAGGATTCAAGCAACTCTTGATTCGGCTTATGAAGCATTTGAAAATATCCGTAAAATCTCAGCAGATTTGGACGAGCTGTCTGGAGACCCGGAGTTTCGCCGCAATCTTAGAGACTTGGTCGATAGCCTTAACAATTTAGTCTCTACGACTGAGCAACTGCAGCATGAAACCCAAGTTGCTCAGGTTTTGCAGGATGTGGCGATCGCCCAAGTCTTGATATCCGAACCCGATCGCTCTCAACCGGGCGATGGCAATGCTCCTGATCAGTGAGCAAATTAACAAGAAGCACGTCAAAGAATTAAAGAATTATCTCCTGCCCTGAATGGGTTTGTTGATAACTCTCAGCCGACACCAGTAGGCGTTGGTTGATGTCGATTCTCAGCCTCTATCGAGTTCATCAATACTGATTCATCAATACTGAATATGTAGTGTCACAGATGCATCAACATCCTGCTCGCCACCTACGATAGGAGTGTTGGCAGCATCGTTCCTAAATGCCTGTGCTTCCATTCGCAGAAGTGGTGAGGGTAGAGGGTTAGAGTGATCAATTTGGATTCCGATAATATCTTGTGCTCTCAGTCCTAATACATCCAATACAGTATCGGCTTGAGCCTGAGCATCTTCAGTTGCAGTGCGCAGGGCTTGCCTCTGAGCTGCTGCGATCGCCTCATCTGTTGCTGTAAAGCTGATGCCATCGATTCTTGTTGCACCTGCATCAACGGCATCGTCTAATATACTTCCAGCCTCGTCTACCGATGCTCGAAAGCTGACGATATTAGTGGCGATGTATCCGATGATTCGCTGTTCATCATTTTGGTAACTGTAGTTAGGCTGTAGGCTCACACCTGTTGTTTGTAGACGATCAACTCCGCGCGATCGTAGGTAAGCGACTACAGCTTCTGAGCGTTGAGCAGCTTCCTGTTGAGCTTCGGTAGCTGTTTCAGCTCGAACATCGACTCCTAATGACACTTGGGCCAACGTAGTCTCTATCCGTTCAGTAGATTGTCCTGTAACAGATAGTGTTCGTAGTTGACGTTCCTGGGCAAACGCTGGAGTGAGAGTTGCATAAGCTAAAACCGCAGTCGCAATCGGTGCTGCGACTAAAATGGCTAGAGGCTTCCAATAATGCCGAGAAGCTAACCGAGTCAAAAACTGAGGTTGATTGTGGTTCGTCATGGCTCTTATGAAATAAATCTGTTGAAGATATAAAACAGGTTGGAGATCTAAACCTCCAAGTTCACTGTTTCATATCTAGCCACGACAGTAGAACTGGTTACAGTTTTAACAACACAATCGAGAAAAAATCTTGTCTGAATCCTTTGGCTTCTGAATCCTTTGGCTAGAGTGGGCTGTCACAACACAGGCTAAAAATTGGACGTTGAAAACTGTGCAGCCGAATGTTGCGAGACTGCCGTTACAACGGGTAGAGAAATGGTCAAAAGCTCTGCTGTAAATGCGTTTAGAGTCAAGTCACAATCGCTGCGCTTCGCACTAAATCATTCAGCACATTTAAGCTTCCGCTCTAAAAATGAAAAAATCTCTCTTGAACTTTACAAAAGTCAATAAAGCACATATACTCATGTTCAGTGGGCTAGTCCCGCACAAATTTATCCAAAGCAAGCAATTATTCATATGACAACGACACTACAGCAGCGCAGCAGCGCCAGCTTGTGGGATCAGTTTTGCAACTGGGTCACCAGCACCGACAACCGCCTCTATGTAGGCTGGTTCGGCGTCTTGATGATCCCCACCTTGCTAACTGCAACCATCTGCTTCATCATCGCA
>JBARXP010000280.1:0-1822 GCA_049647405.1 Elainellaceae cyanobacterium
CGATTGGGCCTGTGCCTATAAGCCGACTCTGGGCTTTTACGAAGCCCTAGGGAGTGCCGGGTTAGACCTATTGCAAGATATACTCCACATCATTCCTGCCCATATTCCCGTCATCTTAGATGCAAAACACAGCGACTTAAACACGAGCAGCGCGATCGCCCACACCGTGTTTGACGAGTGGCAAGTGGATGCCATCACCCTCAGTGCCTACTCTGGGCAAGACTTAGCGGCTCCATTTTTGATTTACCCCAATCGAGCGGTGTTTGTATTGTGCTGCACGTCTAATCCATCTGCGGCTGCCCTGCAAAACTATCCAAACGTCGAGTCTCCCTTTTATCTTCACGTGATTAAAGAAGCCCAGCGCTGGGGAACGACGGAACAGCTTGCATTAGAGATAGGGACGATCGATCCTAACGTGCTGGCTAGTGCTCGGGCGATCGCCCCAGAACGCATCATTCTCGTGCGCAGTATTTGGCAAGAAGAGGTCGATCTAACTCAGATTGTGCTGGCAGGGCTAAACCAGAGCGGAGAAGGGCTACTCATTCCTGTGCCCCAAGACTGGATGGGGCAAGATGATTTGGCTGGTCGGGGGCGATCGCTGCAAGCCCAGGTGAACCAAGTTAGAGAGCAGAGAGCGAATGAAACCGTCAGTTGCGAGGTGTGGTTTTCTAATGTCTGTGTTTTAGACCAGCATCCTCATCAAGACTTGATTTTGCAGCTCTATGATGTGGGCTGCATTTTGTTTGGCAAGTTTGTGCAAGCCTCTGGCGCGGTCTTTCCCTACTACATCGACCTCCGCAAGATTATTTCCAATCCCCAACTCTTCCAACAGGTACTCAACGCTTATGCGGTCATTCTGAACGACCTCAGCTTCGATCGCATCGCGGGCATTCCCTATGGTTCTCTCCCCACCGCAACTGGACTGGCTCTACAGCTCAACCACCCGATGATTTTTCCGCGCAAAGAGGTTAAGGCTCACGGCACCCGTCGTCTAGTAGAAGGGACTTTTCAGTCTGGCGAGACGGCAGTGGTGGTCGATGACATTCTCATCAGCGGAAACAGTGTGATGGAAGGTGCAGCTAAGCTGCAATCCGTCGGTCTTGTAGTTCACGACATCGTGGTGCTCTTAGATCACGAGCAGGATGTGAAGGGCAGGTTAGAGGCAAATGGCTTTCGCGCTCATTCCGTACTCACCATTTCAGAAGTGATAGAAACGCTCCATCAAGCCGGACGCATTAGTGATTCAGAGCTTGAGCGCTTTGCAGAAACTGAGGGATAAAGCTTGATAAACGGTTAAGTAGCCCTTACATCAGCCGATACAGGCGGTCTAACTCTTCTTCTAGCGTGTTGTTTGGCATGGTCTCACCCGCTTGACGATACCAATACCGCGCATTGCTCATATCAACCTCGACGCGATGCAAGTAAGCATGGATCAAGCAGGCTTTTTTGTCAGATCGCGATTGCACGACGTGGTGGGCTTTATCCCAGTCATCAGCCTTTACAATATCCAATACTTGGATGTAGTAGTCAGAAGTGGGTTCAGACGACATCGCATTCTCCCAAGACAGATGCTCAACATAACTAATCTTCATTGTGCAAGAGTATCGTGCAATCTGGCACAGGTGTGATCTACCAGCTTCCGCCAGCGCCGCCGCCATCACTAGAACCGCCACCAAAACCGCCCCCCGAGCCTCCACTAGAACCTCCAGAACCACCGCCACTTGAGGCTCCGTAACTCCCTGCCGGATGCGAACGGCTCGACTGACTCGAAGATTTACTTTCGTAATTACGCCAGTTAAGTAGGTGGACAAAAATAAACGTA
>JBARXP010000281.1:0-5627 GCA_049647405.1 Elainellaceae cyanobacterium
ACTCTGGTAATGAAGGAAACTCTGGTAATGAAGGAAACTCTGGTAATGAAGGAAACT
Source organism: Elainellaceae cyanobacterium (assembly GCA_049647405.1). Classification (GTDB taxonomy): domain Bacteria; phylum Cyanobacteriota; class Cyanobacteriia; order CAKZMO01; family CAKZMO01; genus CAKZMO01. The sequence continues at coordinate 58 of JBARXP010000281.1, forward strand.
CTGGTAATGAAGGAAACTCTGGTAATGAAGGAAACTCTGGTAATGAAGGAAACTCTGGCAATGAAGGAAACTCTGGCGATGAAGGAAACTCTGGCAATGAAGGAAACTCTGGCAATGAAGGAGAGGGGGCTGGAACGAACGAACGAACCGATGATCAGGGAGTTTTGCTATCTACTACTACAGACTTATGCGATTACAATGAATCTTCTGGATTTCAAGCGAACCCCGATGACATCCTTGTCATAGAAGATGAGGCGATCGCCCGTTTCTACAATCCTGACCTGTCGCCTATCGGTAATCCTTGTGTAGAGGGGGCAGGCGATGTAGATGAACCCGATTCACCAACAGATGAAGAAGCGGATGCGTCCTCAATCTTGCTAGATGAGTCGTCTAGTTCATCTGAGCAAGACGATACAATTTCGTTAGCGTTGGAGTTTATTCGCCAATATCGAGCCAATATCGAGACGAGATGCGTTCATCTGAATGACCATGAGCAGACTTGTGACTAGAGACGATCGCCACTCACCCAAAACATGGCGCTGGGGGGCGATCGCCCTGTCTCTGCTCTGGGGCTTCGGCCTTCCGGCATTCACGACTCATGGTCTGGTCTTCAGTACAGCACAAGCTTTAGCCGTAGATTCAGCAGAATCTTCCGAAGAGCTGCATCAGGCTCATCGCCTCATGCGGCAAGGACTTGCAGCGTATGAGGCTGGTGAAATTCATTCTGCGCTTGACCAATGGCAGGCCGCGCTCAATCAGTATCGGTCTGCTGAAGATTCTCAGGGAGAATCTTTTGCCCTTGGCAATCTGGGCATCGCATATCAGCATATTGGCGACTACGTTAGCGCTCTGGAGACTCATCAGCAGGCTTTACTCCTAATGGAATCATTGGGAAATGAAGCGGGTGCGGGTCAGGTGCTGGGCAATTTGGGCAATGTCTATGAAGCACTGGGAAATTACGACCAGGCGATCGCCTCCTTTGAGGCCAGCTTGGAGGTCGCGCGGCGAATGGGCGATCGCACGGGCGAGGTCATTTTGCTGAGTAATTTGGGTGCGGTCTATGCCACGCAGGGCGATCCTCAAGGGGCGATCGCCATCTATTCACAGAGCTTAGAGCTAGCAAGAATCTTGGGCGATCGCGCTCGTGAAGGTCATGTGCAGCTCAACATGGGGGTGGCTCACCATGCCTTGGGCGCAACAGATGAGGCAGCAATGCATTATCAGCAAAGTTTGGCGATCGCTCGTGAGGCTTCAGATTTGGTGCTAGAGGGAAAAGCCCTGGGCAGTTTAGGAATGGTCGCAGAAGATCGCGGCAATTTAGAGGTTGCCATTGAGCTGCATCAGCAGAGTTTGGCAATCGCCCAACAGGTAGACGACCCGCGTACCATTGCCCAGGCGGCCAACAATTTGGGCCATGCTCTCTATGCCGCCAATCAATTAGACGAGGCAGAAACCCAGCTCCGCGCTGCCATCCATTGGCTCGAAGACTTGCGCCCAGAAGATTTGCCGGATCTATACAACATCTCGGTCTTCGATACCCAAGTCCTCACCTATAATCTGCTGAAGCAAATCTTGGTCGCCCAAGGAGAGGTCGAAGCAGCCCTTGAAATTGCAGAACGAGGACGGGCGAGAGCCTTTGTCGATCTGCTCGTGCGGCGGCAGGCGGCGGCAGGCGAAACCGCGACTCCTGATAACGTGATCGAGTCGGCTCGACTTGCTCCCAACATTGAAGGAATTCGGGCGATCGCCCGCGAACAAAACGCCACCCTGGTCGAATACTCGCTCGTGCCTGCCTCCGACTTCAAGGTTCAGGGAAAGCAGCGAGGAACGGCGGCTGAGCTGATGATTTGGGTCGTGTCGCCTGCGGGAGAGATTACCTTTCGACATCTCAATTTCAGCGATCCAGTCCTCTTAGAATCACTTCAAGCCGATGAATCGATCAACCTTAAGCGTTTGGTGGTCAACAGTCACAACCCGACCCGCGCGGCTCCTGCCTTAAAACAGCTCCACCAATTGTTGATTGCTCCTATTCATGATGCGCTGCCCACAGATCCAGAAGCAAAAGTCATTTTTGTGCCCCAAGATTTTCTGTTTTTGCTGCCGTTTCCAGCCCTGACGAATCCAGAAAATCAGTACCTCATCGAACAGCACACCCTTCTGACAGCTCCGTCTATTCAGGTGCTGGCGCTGACCCGTCACCATCGCCAACGCATCTCAGCGATCGCGGCTAGAGCAAATGCTACTGCGGTTGTTGTGGGCAATCCTGAAATGCCAATGGTTTCACGCAGTCCTGGGGCACCTGCGATTCAGCTTGAGTCTTTGCCTGCGGCAGAGCTTGAAGCAAGGGCGATCGCCAAATTGCTCAATACTGAACCTCTGATCGGCAGTGCAGCGACGAAAGCAGCTGTCGCCCAGACGTTACCAACGGTGCAGCGAGTGCATCTGGCTACCCACAGCTTGTTGGACTATGGTCAGGCAGAAAACTCAGAAACTCCGCCGCCGACCATTCCAGGGGCGATCGCCCTTGCCCCCTCCGCTGGAGACTCGGGTCTTCTGACCTCGTCAGATATTATTAGGCTCAACCTCAATGCAGATCTGGTTGTGCTAAGCGCTTGCAATACTGGCCGTGGAACGATTACAGGCGATGGCATCGTGGGCCTGTCTCGCTCCTTCATCGCTGCGGGCACAGCTAGCATTGTGGCGTCACTGTGGGAAGTACCTGACGAGCCGACGGCTGCCTTGATGACAGCGTTTTATCAAAACCTGATCCAGGGCATGAATAAAGCCCAAGCTCTCAGACAAGCCATGCTATCCACCCGTGAAGACTATTCTCAAGTCACAAGCTGGGCAGCATTCACTCTGATCGGCGAGTCGGAATAGTGCTGCCAAATAAATTCAAAAAAATAAAGCCCAGACGTGCGATCGCCACACATCAAAGGCTTATGAAACTTCATGCCTTAGACATGAGCCTATTCTTAGCAAAAGCAATTCTTAGCAAAAGCAAAAACTATTGAATCAGGAGTCGAATCCATCGCTAAGCTGCTAAAACCCGATTAAGATTTCAACAAAATTCAAATTAGCGAAATTCAGATCCATCAAACGCAGCAACAAGAGCCTCAGAGCAATGATAAAAACTAGTCGTCTCCACCCGTAGAAGCTTCAGAAGCCTCTTCTGAAGGCATCGATGTGTGGATATTGACAATGGATGCTCCCATCCGGGTCAGGCGCTGCATCTCTTCATTCATGCGATCGTAAGGGACCCTAATCAACAGGTTGCCGCTGCGCCGAACCTGATATTTATTGAGCTTTGAGGGTTGAATCCCTTTTACCTCATAAATGAAAACACGATTGCTGGCAGATGAATCAGATGGATTTGTCAACGCTGCTTGACCGTTCATAGACATGACTCGTGTACTCCTATTCCTGCTTATTATTGAATTTGCTTAGTGATTAGCAATCTTTTGAACGACGCATACGCCTAGAAATATGCGTCGAATGTTTTCTGCATCAATCCAATAACGAGTGCCCGAACAAAGATCCAAGGTTGGCTTCCGAAGTTGGCTTCTGAAGTTAGCTTCCGAATCTGGCTCAAGACTCCCCACATCGCAAAGAGTCTTGATATCGCACTCAACAACGCTATGCACGGTTGGCATCACGGAGCCGAGGAGAAGCTGCTCAAGACCAACCGACTGAGCCAGCTTGGGCACAAGTTATCACAGACATGATGCGATCGCTCTACTGAGCCACAGAAATGCTCGCAACTTTACCGCCTAGACGGTTGATTTGCTGGAGCGTGCTCGAAAGCTGCTTATAAGGCACGATGAATTCTCGGCTGCTGCGACGTACCCGAGGGTAACGAGGCAAAGACATCCCAGACACCTCAATGCGGTAAAGGCTATCGCCCGTTCCTGTGGTAGGACGGCCAAACGCCCGATTAGGCATGGTGCCTTTGCTCGAAGGACGATAAGCAAAGCTTTCATCATCCGATGAGGGAGGCACAACAGGTGAAACACCATTCTTCGCCAATTCTGAGGCCAACCGAGAGCTTGCGCCCTCTAGCTGAGAGCTATCGCTGTTCGCATAGCCACGATAGAGACGGAACATGCGAGTAAAGCCGACCGTTTTCTGACCCGTTTGAGTCGAAAATCCTAAGTAGTAAGGCACGATGGAATCGCCAAAGCTTGCCTCATACTCAGTTGAATCGATGTAAGAATCGATATCAGCTTCAAATCCCTCATTCTGATAGCGATCGAGGTGCTCAATCACTTCAGATTCATCATAGGGAGCCCGACCCAACAGATGCTTGATGTTGAGTTCTATGACTCTGGTCTGAAAGTGGGGATACAGAAACTTTTTCTTATACAGTTCAGACTTGGCAACAGCTCGCACAAAATCTCGAACCGTGAGCTGACCATTGCTGAATAAAGACTCCAGATTCGTCAATCGCTCTGACTGCATCAGATAGTCATTTCCTAAGACCTGACGATAGACTGCTCGAATAACAGCCTGCGTATTGTCTTGACTCCAGTCGGGACGTAGCTCGACCGGAGACGTTTCGGCAAAAGTGGTTGTTCCTAAACGAGAGGCTGCAGTTGTGATCGCCACAGATTTTCTCCTTAACTAAAAACGTGATGGTCACTAGATTAAAACCACGCAATATTAAACCTCGTAAAAACTATGCCCAGAACTCAATCACGCAGGGCACAACACTCTTGTACGCATGACGCACTTGAGGCTGTATCTGTGTAACTAAGAGTTCTGGGCCGAGGTTCTAACCCTTAGCTAAGGGCGTTGATTGCGTAGTCGATGTAGGAGTTTGCTTCAACAGCAGGATCACCAGACAGACCGTGGCTTGCCTTGATATACTTCAGGGCCTCAACGTACCAGCTAGGAGACAACTCAAATGTACGGTTGATTTCAGCCAAACCAGCGACTAAGTAGTCATCCATGGGGCCTGTACCACCTGCAATCAGGCAGTAGGTGACCATCCGCAGATAGTAGCCGATGTCGCGAGAGCACTTTGCTTTACCTTCGGGGGTAGAAGCGTAGTTTGCTCCTTGCATTTGAGTGGTGTACGGAAATTTCTGGTACACAGCATTTGCCGCACCTTCAGCCAAGCTCGCTGCATTGGCGCTGAGAGACTTAGCCGCATCTAAGCTAGCAGTAGCTTGACGGAAACGACCAAATGCAACCTGCATTTCGGTGGAGCTTAGGAAACGGCCTTGGGAATCAGCAGTTGCAACCGCTTCGGTTAAAGGAGTTTTCATGTTGGGTAAACCTCTTAGTTAAGATGACAAAAAATGTTCAAAGGAAGGGAATTTGCTTAAGAATGTTGATTCTAAGCAAGGAAGAATGGCTTAGCCGACAGCAGATGCTGCACGGTCGAAGTAGCTACCTAGCTCAGACATCAAAGAGCTGCAGTCACCAGAGGTAACGCCGCTGCGATCGTTAGCGATGGAGACCGCTGCTTCCTTCATCTTTTGAACACCAGCAGCCACGGAAGAACCGGGAACACCCAATGCTAGATAGGTCTCACGGAGACCATTCAAGCAGCGATCGTCAAGAACACT
>JBARXP010000282.1:0-18708 GCA_049647405.1 Elainellaceae cyanobacterium
CTCCCGATTGAGCCGACTGTAGAATATCGAGGCAAGCACGACCTCGGCCATGGGTTCTTTATCTTCAGCGGCGACGACTTTGGCGAGATGGATCCGGAGTCAGAAGATATTGACATCGAACCAGAAGACATTAAAGTCACCCTGAGAAAGCCTGACACCCAAAACTGGGGGTACGACATCGTCATTTTCGGGTGCTCTGCCACCAACCCCTCAGTCTTAGAGACCCTTCGCCCGAACGAGCTGATCGAGCTGGTTGAAACCCTCCACAACTTCCCAACAGGGCCAATTCAAATCATTTACGATGTCGTTTACGGTCATGCCGATAACCAGGCCATTGATCTACTGAATGGTCGCTTCATGAAAGGCCCAAACATGTATGGGCAAGACATTAATCACCAGAACCCCACGGTGCGTGCCATTTTGCTAGAAATGCAGCGACGCAAAAACGATACGGGCGTAGACGGTATGCGGGTCGATGGGGCTCAAGATTTCAAATTTTTCAACCCATTCTCCGGCATCGTTGAGTATGACGATGCGTATCTCAGCGATATGGCCGAAGTGCTGCAAGAGATTGGAGGCCATAAGCGACGACTCTTCTCTATTTTTGAAGATGGCCGCCCTTGGCCCGCAGAAGGTTGGGAAGAGATCTCGACCTACCGCGACATTGTCGAGTTCAAGCCCGATGCCTTCCAGTGGGGGCCGCTGATTTTCGCCCACAACACTCCCAGTGTGAAAAAGTTTTGGGATAAGAAGTGGCGGCGAGTCACTGAAGTCATGAACGTCGGCGCGAACTGGATTACGGGATGTGGCAACCACGACACCCTGCGACGCGGCACCCAAGTCGATCCTAGTCTTGCTATCAACTGGAACTTAGGCAGCATTTTACCCGAAGTCCTCAATAATGCTTACGATAATCCGGCCATTACCCTGATGACCTACGGGTTTGCTCCGGGGCTGCCGATGGATTTCATCAACTGCACCATGCATGCGCCCTGGGGCTTTTTGCGCAACACAGACGATCGCTACGGAGTGAAGGTGGTTGCTGAGGAAGCGGGTGGATTTCTCGATTGGCAAATTATTCCTGAAACCTATGACTGGCCGAATTTGTTTCCTAGAGTCAAGGGTATGGGGTTTGCGCAGTTGGGTGAGTTGCGCCAATTTGTCCGAGGGCTTAATGATGCCATCGAAGAGACGAACTACGATCTGGATGAAGTGGCAACGATCTGCCAACGATATCTGGGTTCTAGCCCTGATGATGATGAGATCAAGCAGGAGGCCAAGAGTCGCAAGTCGGCATCGGAGCTGCAAAAGATTAATGTGCCCGGTAAGTCGAAGATTTTGGCTGAGCTAGATGTGTCTCGGCTGAAAGAATTTGCCCAAGCATTTATGGAAGACTGCCATGAGATGTGTAATGTCTGGTTGCAGAGCGATCTCGTCGAGTCTGAGCAGGCTGCGTTTAATCTTGCGCTGCGCCGCTTCCGTCATGCTAATCCTTGGCTGCGTGACAATCTCGGCGGTCTCGATCGCTTTAACCGCATTAGCACAGACGACCAAACTCTGTTTTATGGGTTGAGGTCTGCACCCAAGTCGGAGGGTTCTGATACAGCCTACCAAGTCGCGATGCTAGTACACATGGGGGGAGAACCGCTCACGGTGACGCCTGGAGACTGGCTACAAATCGAACCCAACGAGTGGCGAGTGGCGATCGCCTCTCCAGGGCTTGAGGTTGACGATTTACAATCGTTTGAGATGAGCGACAGTCAAGGCATTTTGCTTGAGCGCACCTAGCTTGAACACACCTGGTTTTGCCTTGCACCCTAGGACTTGAGGTCGGGTTCCCTGTCTTTGGTCTGGTTGCGTCAGGTTCAAAACTTTCATCTCAAGCCCAGCCGTCAGAAGGTGTTGGGCTTTCTTGTGACATTTGGTGGCGATCGCCCTGGATCGCCCTGGATCGCCACTAAGTGTTTAACTCAGACATCCATAACAGGCATCTACAATCGGTACATACAACAAAGGGCACAGTCTTTCACATTTCATGAAAGCAGTGCCCTTCGTTCGTATTTAATGAGTTTATATTTAGGGTCTTTATATGCGCCGACCCCATTTGAATTGTTACCAGTATGACAAAATTCAGTCGGCGTTCCATCATTTCGTAATGTTTTCTTAGGATTTCATCTCCTACGGTTTGACACCCCTATTGAATAGACTTAAAGCCTCTCGTGGGAGGTGACGCTGAAGCTGATGGCACAATCCAATAGCTGTGCCCCAATGGCCGTAACAATCTTGATGGCTTTATTTTTTGGCACGATCAATCCGCAGCAGAAACACCATCAACCCAATGACTCCAGCTTGAATCGCGAGGTTAGAAAGCGCGGTTGTTCCCATGTCGCCTGAGGCGATCTGAGCTAAAAATACAAACCCTCCGATGACCCCAGATGCAGCACAAGCGATGTAGATAAAATGCCTCAGCCCTCTGTAGGGTGCCTTTGCCTCAGACTGAAGACGGGCATATAGCTCAGGGTCCATGTTGGCACGTCGATTTTGGGGCGATCGCCGCGCTGATTTTTTCTCATTAGAGCGAGACGGTTTGAACTTAGAATTTGGCGAACCCATAACACCCTTACGATAAAAGTTAGACCTGGCTACATGACGAGTCAGTACAGTCGCTCTTTCACTTCACGCCATATGCAGCAATCTTTATCTTAAGGGTTACCACAATCCTCGTTTACGGCGAGGATGAACGGTTTTCCAATTTGTGCGAGCCATTGCAAGCTGATCGTCTGAAACTTTCGCGCCCGTCAAGTCAGCGCCGCACAGGTTTGTACCGCGTAGATTGGCGTTGCTGAGATTGGCATAGCTAAGATTGGCTCCGCGCAAATCGGCCTTGAATAAATCAGCGTTTGTGAGAAATGCGCCAACCAAATTGGCTTCTTTCAACGTGGCCTCTTGCAAATTAGACTGAGCCAGATCAGCACCACCTAAATCAGCTTTTTGAAAGTTGGCACGCATAAGTTTTGATTGGAAAAACTTGGCTTCGTGAAAGTTGGCGCCCGACAAGTCAACCTGCTGAAGATTCATCGAACTAAAATCGTAAGACACAAAATTGCGGTGACCTCTGCCATAGGCGTCTAGCACATGTTTGATGTCGATCTTTGGAGAAGCTGAACGCTTCCGTCCGGCTGAGCGCGGCCCCGTGAGCGGCCCTGTCATGCCGGAGGGCGATCGCCGACTTCGTCCTGCCGTATTTAAGTTGGCGCTGTCAGGGCCATTGGTACGAGAGCGTCTTGCCCGAATTTGCTCGGCCATTCGCGCCGTTTGAGACGAGTGCATTGACTCAGAACGCGGCCCCGAATCCCCCGCAGAATAACCGATAGGTGATGGCGGTTGATACCCTGGCTTTTGGGGATTGGCAATCACCATGCCCTCGGCAAGGCTGTCCATATAAGGCACTAAGTCAAGGGCACGCATGACATCCCCTGATGTCTGAAAGCGATGACGCACAGACACTTCTAACATCTGGCTTAAGACACCCGCAAAATGGTCGCTGATGTGTACGTGATCTCGCCAGAGAACTTCTCCCGTTGCCGGATCGTAGGCCATATCCTTAGGAGATTTTCCGGTGAGTAAGTAAATGGCGGTCACTCCCAATGCATAAACATCACTGGCGTAAGTGGGTCGCATCGCCATCTGCTCTGGAGGTGCATAGCCCGGTGTGCCAATGGCATAGGCCGTCAGTGCGGTTTCTTCTGATGCCTCAGCCCGAGTCGGATTAACTTTATCTTTGACTGCTCCAAAATCAATCAGAACGAGCTTCTTATCTTGGCTGCGGCGTATCAAGTTCGCTGGTTTGATGTCGCGGTGAATTACCTGTTGACTGTGGATGTATTGAATCATGGGCAGAATCTCGCTCAGAAACTGCTTGACTCCAGCTTCACTAAACGGCCCAGAGCGTTTGACTTCTTGCTGTAGCGTCGAGCCGCTAATGTATTCCTGAACTAAGTAAAATTCTTGACTTTGGTCAAAATAGTCAAGCAATCGCGGGACTTGAGGATGATCACCAATTTTGCCGAGGGTTTTGGCTTCTCGTTTAAACAAGTCGCGTGCCATCTGAAGCACGTGCGGAGAGGATGCCGCAGGGCGCAATTGCTTGATCACACAGTGGGGTTTACCTGGCAATGACTCATCCGTTGCCAAAAATGTCGCGCCAAACCCTCCATGGCCAAGCTCTTGTAGGATGCGGTATCGGTTATTAATTAACAAGCTCGATCCACAAGCATGACACCGTTGGGTATGGGTCAGGTTTTCTGGATGAGGACATGTCGGATTCAAGCAGTAGCTCATGCCAACTCTCGCTCTATCGAACGTCAGGTGCAAATCAGGAATGATTGAGGGCGATATTTACGCCTCAGCGCAAGTTTGTCTGCCAGGGCTTACGACAGACACCGATTGCGAACAATGAAATTACCCGTAAGCTCCCTATCTCCATTATCTCGGCAAAATCTGCTGTCTGTAGTGCCGTTGTTGCGAAAATGATCTAAAGACTTACTAAAGCTACTCTCATTTTGCTTGAAATTTCTGTGAAAACCTAGACTTTCACTGGCACTTCAGGAACTGAACCACGTATTGATAATAATCATATCTGCCCGTGAGGTCTGACAGAACCTAAGAGTAGCCGAAAATTCAAGCTCCAGCGAAAAGACGATCTCAATAGGAAGCCTACATATCTATATTCTGATAGTTATGGCGAAAGTTCGCCTGCAAGATCAACCAATTTAGTAAACTGAGCTTGATTTTTTGGCTATGACTTCTCAAAAAACTGGAATTGTCTTAGATGAGACCCACGCCAATTGTAATTTATTGGGCTGAAAATCGTTGCTGTCTTGTCATTAGGGCTTAAAGAAAACAGGTTGAGCGATAAAATTCTATTAGATCAAGCGCTTACCCCATTCTTGAGACTTTTCCGAGATGCGTATTTCATTAGGCTGGCTAAACGACCTCATCGACATTGATATGACGCCAGAAGAGTTGGCTGAAAAGCTGACAATGGCAGGCTTTGAGGTAGAAGAGATTGAAGATCGACGAACTTGGGCTGACGGAGTAGTCATTGGTCGCGTGCTGGAGCGATCGCACCACCCTAACGCCGATAAGCTTAGCGTTTGCACGGTTGACATCGGAGCCAGTCAGCCATCGACCATTGTTTGCGGTGCAGCGAATGTGCGTGCTGATTGTTTTGTGCCTGTGGCCACCGTAGGGGCTTATCTGCCTATGGTTGATCTCAAAATCAGTCCTCGCAAGCTTCGAGGCGTCGCATCAGCAGGCATGATTTGCTCCCTTGCTGAAGTGGGTCTTGCTAAAGATTCAGAGGGCATCCATATTTTTGCAGACGATACCCTCAAGCCAGGGGACGATGCGCGTCCTTACTTAGGGCTTGATGATGTCGTGCTCGATTTGACCTCTACTGCTAACCGTGCAGATGCCCTGAGCATGGTGGGCATTGCCCGCGAAGTGGCGGCGCTCACTGGAAAGCCCCTGAAGCTGCCGGAAATTCCAGAATTTGAGATTGCCACTGACTCAACAGCCCTAACCATACAGATCAAACATCCTAAAGCCTGCCCTGTCTATATCGGCACCGTCATTCAGGGCGTACAGGTGCAGCCGTCTCCTCAATGGCTACAGCAGCGCCTCAAAGCAGCGGGCACTCGCCCTATTAACAATATTGTTGATGTGACCAACTATGTTCTGCTGGAATGGGGGCAGCCGCTCCACGCGTTTGATTGCGATCGCCTCCAAGCGGTGACAGGCAAAGACTCCCTCCAGATCGGTGTGCGGCTGGCAGACCCAAAGGAGACCCTGACGACGCTCGACAGCCAGTCTCGCAAGCTATATGACCAGACTCTGTTGATTACCGCTAATGATTTGCCCGTGGCTCTGGCTGGAGTCATGGGGGGCGAAGACACGGAAGTCTCAGACACCACAACGAATCTGATGCTTGAAGCCGCCTGGTTTGATCCGGCATCGATTCGGCGATCGGCACGCACTCAGGGTCTCCGCACCGAAGCCTCTGCCCGCTATGAGCGCGGCGTTAACCAAGCCGAGCTAGATCTCGCCTGTCGTCGAGCTTTGCATCTCATGACAGAACTCGCCGGAGGAACCATCACGACCCAGGCAGTGGAGGATCATCGTCCGAGTCAGGCCAGCTTTAGCCGCACCATTGAACTTCGTCTCGATCGGGTGAATCACGTGTTGGGAGCTGTGGTGCTGGCATCGAACGATTCATCCGCAGAACCTCAATTGGGAACTCTATCTGCACCGGAGATCGAAGACATTCTCACGACGTTAGGATGCACGCTCAACCCTGGAACTCCAGAGAACCCCGGTGATGCAGCCTCAGTCGTGTGGCAGGTCACAGTTCCTCCCTATCGCTACCGCGACTTAGAAAGAGAAATCGACCTGATCGAAGAAATTGCGCGGCTCTATGGCTACGATCGCTTTACCGACACGCTACCCGCAAAAAACGCCAAAGGCTTTCTCTCGCCAGAGCAGCAAATTACCCGTGAAATTAAAACTGCGTTGCGAGCCTTGGGGCTGACCGAAGTGATTCACTACTCGCTGGTGAAACCCAAGGGCGATCGCCAGATCACGCTCTCCAATCCTCTATTTGAAGAATATTCTGCCCTTCGCACCGAAATGCTCAGCGCCCTGATTGACGCATTTCAGTACAACCTGGAGCAGGGCAGTGGTGCCCTGAACGGCTTTGAGATAGGGCGAATTTTTTGGCGATCGGAGGAGGCGTTTCACGAAACCGATCGCGTGGCAGGCATTTTGGGCGGAGATCCGAGCTGTGGGCGCTGGATTCGCAGCGGCAAGGAAAAACCCATGTCATGGTTTGAAGCCAAGGGAATTGTGGAGTGCGTCTTTGAGCGGTTGGGGCTATCGGTCACCTACCAGCCTGCCTCAGATGTAGAACACTTTCACCCAGGCCGCACGGCATCACTTTGGATTGATAAGCAGCACTTAGGAACCTTTGGGCAACTGCATCCCCAACTCTGCCAAGAGCGAGACTTGCCCAGTGAAGTCTATGCTTTTGATCTGGCCTTTGATGTCTTGATGCAAACGGTGAAAAGTCCGAGCCAAGGCGCACTCGTGTTTCAGCCATTTTCTAGCTTCCCGGCCTCTGATCGCGACCTGGCCTTCTATGCCCCAACATCCGTCGCGGTGGCAGAGATTGAGGCGATCGCCCGCAAAGCTGGCAAATCTCTGCTGGCCTCGGTTGAGCTGTTTGATGAATACCAGGGCGACAATGTGCCCGATGGTCAGCGCAGTCTCGCCTTTCGTCTGGTGTATCGAGCAAGCGATCGCACATTGACCGACGACGATGTTGATCCCGTGCATCAAAAAGTCAGAGACGCCCTAGTGAAACAGCTCCAGGTGTCGCTGAGAAGCTAGATCCTTGAGTCACGCAGATTGGCAATGAGATTAAACTGCAAAAAAAAGCTCTAAAGGGGTGACACTTCCAAAAAGGTGTGGTAGCTTAGTCTTGTGTGAGGAGCGAACCAGCAAGAGCGCCGAGACGAAACACGGTCAGTCGTCGGCGCTCTTTCTGCTTTCTAGGTGATTTTTAAGGCTGTGGCATTTTGAGTAAGACTCTGCCACATAAAGCCTTGCCACAGTTGACCATTAGCTGAACCAAGAGACTTACCTTAGTAGTTCTCTAGCAAGCTTCAAGGGCGGCTCAAATTTCTGGTTTTCCAGATGCTTAAGGCAAGGTGCGAAGACACGAAGCCTAAGCTATAGCAAGAATTTTTCGATGGCGATCGCCACTCCATCTGCTTCTACGTCGGGGGCGACCCAGTCAGACTGAGCCTTTACCTCATCTGGAGCATTGCCCATGGCGATACCCAGACCGCTATAGTGCAGCATTTCAACATCGTTGAAGTTGTCGCCAATAGCCATGACATTGGCTGCGGTGAGCCCTAGCCTTTCTTCGGCCAGATAACGCACCGCAACTCCCTTGTTGACCTTAGGATTTGCGGCCTCAAAAAAGGTCGCCACAGACTTTGTAAAATACAGCTCGGCGGGCGTGTATTGCTGCTTGAAAGAATTTAGCAGGTAGTCGATTAATTCTGTATTTTGGCTCAGCGCCAGAATCTTTGTGGGGTCTCGATCGAGCACCTGACGCAAATCTCCCACTGCAATCGGCTCTACACCCGACCGCTTCGAATACTCATGGGTTTCAGGGGTCACCTCACGCACATAAAGCTGATCGTTGATGTAGAAATGAATGGACAGAAGATGGGCGCGCTCAGTTTGCTCAAAATCATCCAGCAGTTGCCGCGCTACCTCCTTCGGCACAGGCCAGTGACGAATCACTTCCCCTGTTGCGGGGTCTTTAATCATCGCCCCCTGATATGCCATCAACGGCAGAGAAAGTTGGAGTCGTTGGTAAAACCGTAGAGCCGCGCAATACATTCGGCCTGTGGCGATCGCCACCGCAATGCCTTTTGCCTGCGCCGCCTGCACCGCTTCCACTACGGCAGGTCGAATGGTATTTGATTCTCCGGCGACGGTGCCGTCAATATCAAGCACCAGTAGCCGAATGTCGCGGGGAAATTTTGTGGCGCTAGATTGCGGTTTGGCCTGCAGGTCTACATCCAAATGTGGAGGGTTCGTCATGGGAAATCGCGCTTTAGCAAGAGTGTTCTCCCGCATTGTATAGCTCGGGTTACCTTCTGCCATGCCCTCTTAATCATGGGTCAGCATCTTTTCCAACATGGTGCGAGAAGGCTCCACCATGGCCCATTGTCCTTCGGGTTGCTTCCGCAGTGCGGCAAACTGAAGACTCTCTCCACGACCGATGACGGCACCCTGAGCGATATCCCCCCATTGAATCTGGTCAAGGCCACACAATCGAAACACATAGGCAGGCACATCAGGACTGGAGTAAATTACACAGTCGTCATTGAGCGGCTGAACATCGCCGTCGAAGGGCGCGTAGACTCCGGCTCCCCTTATCTCGACAGAAATGTCGCCCAGGCCACCGCTAATGACATATCCTGCGACTTGGGTGCCCGGTTGCATCTGCCACTGCTGCTGAATCTCAAGCGTGCGCGGTGGCACAGCCTGGGGCGATCGCCCACAGCTCAGCAATCCTCCCACAAGGCTCAGCAGACCGATGAGCCCAACGAACCGCATCCCCCATTTAGGGCTGGAAACTAAAGTCATAGCCTGCGTATTCCTCTTCTTCATATAAAAGAACGAGCCACGTGTCGGGGTCAAACTCAAGAGGATAAGCCTCTCGCTGAGCCTTCACATCTGCCCGCACCTCAAGGTCTGGCATCAGGCAATAGGGCTGACTGACAATCTCGCGTACGGTAGCCTTGCTCTCCCGTTCTGGAACCGTAAGCAACTGTGACAGACTCTCTCGCGACAACACGGCCTCTTGCTGCACCACTTCCTGACAGACGGCAGCATTGGGCGATCGCCCTTGAAACACAGTGCTGACATCTCCCATCAACACCAGCCCTGCCAAAAGTGAACTGCCCGCCACCAGATAGCGAAAATCGAGCGATCGCATTCCGTCAGGTGACGAATGCTGGGTCGAAATGGGGCGGCGCGATCGCCGAGATGGCCGACGGTTAGATCGAGTTCCTGCGGACGGTGCAGGGCGTTGCGGAACGTCGTAGGGAGGAATTGTGTTTGGATTGGGCGCTTCTAGATTGGGCGCTTCTGGATTAGGCGCTTCTAGACTGGGTAACGGCGAAGGCGGCAACCCTGCCCGTGCCCGGACTGAATTAGGGATGGTTGAAGGCAATGGCATCGAGTGAGACGACAGACTCGACAGCGGCGGAATGCCGCTAGGGGGATAGGACACGGGAGAGCGTCGCGGACTCGCCTCGGGCGATCGCCCCTGACGCCTCGCTGAGTGCGGGTTAAACAACTCCACGGTGGGCGGCTCTTTGCTGCGTCCGTAAGTCTCCGCTGTAGAAAAAGATTGATTAGAGTGCGCCATCATCATCACCTCGATAAGCCGTCACCAAACATGAAACAACTAGGGCAACCCATACAACGCCCAAAAACAGAGTCGATATCATCACAAACCTCCAAATTTTCCAGCCAACAGCAATCCCAACATCATCAGCAAACAGCGATATCCAATCTTCAGTCCTGTGCGGGGAGAGGTCTGGGTTAGCAGCACCGCTATGGTTGCTGGGGCGATCGCCAACACGACACCCAATAACCAAAACTGTGACGAGACAGTCATCACCCCATCCAAAAACCACCGCAGCAACATCGCGATAGTGATCCAGGCGATCGCCTGAACGGTCATTCTTCGGAGTTGAACTCTGGTCTGATGACGAGTTTGTATTCGAGATCTCGCCTGCGCCGCTCTTGCCCTACATATCCGTGGAGAGGGCTGTCGAGGAGATTCATGAGCATGAGGAACGTGATGATGGCGCACATGAGTGCTTGGTGTCGGCCTCCTGCGAGAAAATGAGATCTTGGGAGACCCAGGCTTTGGCAATTCAGGCTTTGGCAATCTAGGCTTCGGTAATCCAGACTTCAAAGGCTCAGGCTTCAAAGACTGAGTCTTTCTCGACGTTCCTGAAGTCGGTGCAGCGTGGTGTCTTTGGGTAGAGGGTTTAGATATCCATGCAGGCGGTAGTGGCCCGGAAGAATACGATGGAATGGGGAGAGATGGCTCTGGTCGCGTTCCTGTGTGGGCTATCAATGGAGAATCAGCGGCATAGCGATGGGGAGACAGGTGCTTAGGCGATGGGCGATCGCCCAATTTATGCCTGGGTTGGTGTTCTCTGTCCGAGTCATGAGGGAATATGGCTTTTGACTGCATGATGAATCCTTTCGGATACGGCCAACGCGTTTAGCTAGGGGCATCAGAACTCTTGGAGAAGCGTCTTTTCTCTAGAATTTCTATCTTAATACAATTGTACTATACACCAAATTACTAGATTCAGCCCCTTTCTCGTTAAACTGACTTGCAGTAGCTTTTCCTGTCTCCTACTTTTTTTAGAACGCGATATGGTTTCACGCTCTTCGCCGTCTAGGTCTCGCCCTCGCTGGAGTCAGTTTCAGCAGCAATCTACGCCCTATCTATTTCTTCTACCAGCTCTGCTCGTTTTAGGGCTGACCGTCTTTTGGCCGTCGCTCAATGCCCTCTACTTGAGCATGACCCAGTACGGTTACGACATCACCCAGCCTCCAGAATGGGTCGGCCTTGCCAATTTTCAGCGACTCCTCACTGACCAGGTCTTCTGGATTACCTTGGGCAATACGCTGCTTTACTTGGTGGTCGTGGTGCCCATTTTGGTGATTCTGCCGCTCGTCTTGGCGATTTTGGTCAATCAAACGTTACCCGGCATTCACTGGTTTAGAACGGCGTACTATACGCCCGTGGTGATTTCTATGGTGGTCGCAGGCATTGCTTGGCGCTGGCTGTATGCAGAAACAGGATTGTTTAATCAAATCCTGAAGGGGATAGGTCTGTCTGAATCGGGCGTGCCCTGGTTAACCAGCCCCAAACTGGCTCTGTTTAGCGTCATGGCTGTGACGATCTGGAAAGGTCTGGGATACTACATGGTGATTTATTTGGCAGGGTTGCAGGCTATTCCTGCTGAGCTTTATGAAGCGGCAGCGATCGATGGCTCTGACGGGTGGGCAAAACACTGGGATTTAACGATTCCGTTAATGAAGCCCTATCTGTTTTTGGTGGCGGTGATTTCTTCGATTTCAGCAACCAAAGTGTTTGAAGAAATCTACATCATGACCCGTGGAGGGCCGCTCAACAGCTCAAAAACCATTGTGTATTACGTGTATGAGCAAGCTTTTGACCCAACTAATTTGGAAATCAGCTACGCCTGCACCGTGGGACTCGCTCTGTTTATCATCATTTTGATTTTGTCGGTGATTCGCCTCAGCCTCAATCGTCAGACCGCTCCTCTGCCTTAATTACAGCTCTCAAACTCAGGCGAATGCTCTGCATCCCAATTCCCGAATCCAAATCCCTAAATCCAAATCCCTAAATCCAAATTCCTAAATCCAAATTCCTAAATCCTAAATCCTTGAATCCAAACCTCGGAATCCTGCTTGACTGACAAAGGTTCTGATGTAGGTTGGTGTTGAGCAAAGCGTTTGTCCGATGGACAGGCAACGCCAACGCAAAGCGTCTCCGAAGGAGACAACCCAAATCCAGTAATGGTTTCGATGGGTTACGCTAACGCTAACCCATCCTACGGCAGAATCAAGGTTTCAAGAGTTTTGTCAGTCAATCAGCCTCGGAATCTAAACCCCTGAAGAGGTTTTCGGCTAGGGTTAACGTCATAGTAAGTTGAGGACGGCTTTGTGCTGACCCGAAAAGTACTGCTCTTATTGATGGCAAGTCTGCTGTTTGCGGGCAGTTTTGTTGCGGGTAAGTACACCACTCTCGACCTAGAACCCTTGACCACCTCTCTGTTGCGGTATTTGGTGGCGCTGCTGTTTTTATCTGTGCTAGTGGTGTGGCATCGCCCTGCTTCTCTGCGGGTGGCCTCTTCAGATTTAATTCCCTTGGCGCTGCTGGGCACGTTTGGCATCGTTGGCTATCACTATTTTTTCTTTGCCAGCCTCCGCTACACAGAAGTTGCCAATACGGCCATTATCAATGCGATGAATCCGATTTTGACGGGGATGATGGCCGCAGTGTTTATTCAAGAAAGGCTGCACTGGCGAAATTATCTCGGCGTGGCGATCGCCTTCATGGGGGTTCTGATCTTGATTACCCAGGGGCAGATCACCACCCTGTTTCAACTCGACTTTAACCGGGGCGACGTGTTGATGATGGTAGCGGTGGTGAGCTGGGTCATTTATTCGCTGCTGATTCGCCAATTGTCGAAACGCTATTCGGGCTATGCCATCACATTTTATGCGGCTCTGTTTGGAGTGCTCCAGCTTGCGGTGCTGGCGATTCCTGAAGGGGCGATCGCTCAAGTGAAAACCATGTCTCTTGCCTCAGCGATTTCAGTGCTCTATATGGGCATTGGGGCATCGGGCATCGGTTATTTTCTCTACAACCTCAGCGTCAAAGACGTTGGCCCCACGCGCACCTCTAGCTTCGTCTATAGCTTTGTGCCTGTTTTTGTGGCGCTGCTGGCGTTTATTTTTTTTCGCGAATCAGTAACCCCAATCATGCTGGTGAGCATGACCTTGATTATCGTCGGCCTCAATTTCACCCTACGCGGAAAGGCACAGCGCCCAGCCCAGACGACCCAAGAGACAGATGCATGAATCATGAATCATGAGCCGCTGTGTTGGCCGTTAGTATTTAAGCATCTAACGAAAGCGCATCTGCCACACTTTGACTGTCTTGTCGGCGCTGCCGCTGATAAACGTCTTACTGTCAGAACGCACGGCGAGAGAATGAATCACATCGACATGATCGAGCAGCGTGTCAATCAACTTGCCCGTGGCCACATCCCAAATACGGATTGTTTTGTCACTGCTGGCGCTCAGCAATAATCGGCCATCGGGGGTAAACGCCACTGCATTGACATCGCGGCTATGGCCAGACAACGTGCAAATGGCCTTGCCGTCAGGTAGTGCCCACAGGCGAACAGCCCGATCTTTGCCTGCGCTCGCCAAGATTTTACTATTGGGGCTGATGGCGATCGCCTGAATTGCGCCCATGTGAGCCAAAAATTCGAGCATGCGCTCAGCCGTATGCATACTCCACAGCCGGATGCGACGATCCATTCCGGCACTAGCAAACAAGCTATTATCTGGGCTGACCGCGAGCGATCGCACCATACTAGACACACCAAACGGCGATTTGACATGTTTGCCCGTGGCGGTCTGCCAAATTCGAATGGCTCGGTCCTCCCCACCACTCAATAAAAATTGACCATCCGGGCTGATCTCGACTGTCGTTACGTCGCGGGTATGGCCAGACAGAGTCCTCAACAGGCGACTCGCATACACATCCCAAATTCTCACGGTATAGTCATCGCTACCGCTAGCTAGGAGCTTGCCGTCAGGGCTAAAGGCAAGCGTGTTTACTGCCCGAGTATGCCCTCGCAGCGTTGTTAGCAAGTCTCCGGTCTGCAAATTCCAGACCTTAATGGTGTTATCGAGGCTGCTGCTTGCGAAGGTTGGCGTCACTGGATTCATGGCGACAGACACAACCCAAGACGAGTGCCCCGTGAGGCTATATACACAGCGACAGTATTTAGATTTATAGGTACCGTTTTGTCGCACGGGCATATCTGAATTGCCCTGCCGAGATGTTCCGGGACGAGACTGGCCGGGGCGAGATTGTCCAGAACGAGGCTGGCTCGAACGAGGCTGGCTCGAACGGGAGGGTGCATTAGAGCGCACCTGCCCCGAACGAGATTGACCGGGTCGCGAGACTCCTGAGCGGGATGGTTGTGTCTGGGGCATGGCACTAGACCGGGGTCGCTGTCCTGTAGAGACTTGGCTGGGGGGTGACGCAGCCCCAGGCGTATGGAGCCCACCCGAAGCATGTGATGTTTGCCATTCGCCAGACGGCATATCAGAAGGCAACGTTTTTAAGTCGTGTAAAACGTCGTTGGCTGACTGATAGCGATCGTTCACCAGATCTTTCAGCATTCGATCGAGAATCTCAGCAAACCCATCACTGACTTCGCGATTTTGCTCCCTCATCTTGTCGCGCCAAATCCACTGACCATCTAATGGACTGTAGAGATTGTCAGGTTTGGAGTGGGTTAGCAGATGAATACATGTTGCGCCCAGACTATATATATCGCTAGCCGGGTAGGCTTGCCCCCCCCGAAACTGCTCCATCGGAGAATAGCCTTCTGTGCCGATGCGGGTTCCAGGTTGAGACGGCAGGCTTTCACTCAGCTGTTTTGCGACACCAAAGTCAATTAGCATGACCCGCTGGTCTATTTTGCGCCGCAGGATATTCATGGGCGTAATGTCGCGATGAATCACCTGATGGTCATGAATAAACTGCAAAACAGGCAGCAGCGCCATCAAAATTTCTCGAATTTGAGCTTCGCCAAACGAGCCACTTCGGTTTAGTTCTTGGAATAGAGTCTGCCCTTCGATATATTGCTGCACTAAATATAAGTATTCATCTTGCTCAAAATAAGCAAGCAGTGCAGGGATTTGTGGATGTTCGCCTAATTCATAGAGCCGCACCGCTTCTTGGTTAAAAAGCTGAATTGCTTTGTTAATCGATTTGGTGCCCTCTACCTGGGGAGAAAATTGCTTAATGACGCAGTAAGCATCTAGGCGATCGCGATCTAGTGCCAAATAGGTACGGCCAAAGCCTCCCTGTCCTAATAACTTAGTAGGCGAGTAACGTCCTCTAAGCGACAGAACGAGGGGCTCGCCACAGTTTTGACAAACCTTTGATGCGTCAGAATTAATTGGGTTTGAACAACGAGGGTTTAGGCAGCAAAGCATGGCGATTTACAGGCGTGGCAGATGGCACATAATAGCAGAAACGTAGACTAGAAGAAGATTAAGGTAAGCATGTAGTGAGAGACTCTAACGATAATTTTCGTCATTGATCGTGATTAAAATGGCTATTAACGTGATCAACAAATTAGGAGTACCGATATTATCAATTGCCAGCCTTCTAGAATTTTTGTTCAGCGTAAATTAAAAAAAGAATATAGTTGCTAGAAAATCTGGTGAAGAGTCTTTTATGAATTTCATGACTCAATAGAGCCTGAAACGGTAAAGACTTGCCGACAACGGATTTTTGAACTCTCTAGATATCAGCGTTGCAGGTCTTGTGTTGCCCAACGTTGAGACACATTTTTTCAGATGAGGCGATCGCCAAGATTCTGAGTCGAAAGTCGTGCATTTTGAGCAGAGTGACTGAAGATAATTCAGGAATGCTTTTCAAAGATATTCGGCTATCAACGACATTGGCCTATCAACAATATTTCACTTTAAAGAGTCATTACTGCAAATCGATTCAAGCTAAATGGATCAGTGGGGCGATCGCCTCTTTTCACGATAATCCAGTTATCTGAAGGCTCAGCGTCCAAAAAATCTTACACACCTGTTCTCCATTCTCCCATAAGTTTTATTCCACGATGAAGGAGTGTGACGCTGATGAGTCAACATAGTCGCAGGTTTATGTTAGTGATCCCTTGACTGATCTCTTTCAAGACAGATCGCTTGCCTTTGATGATTGACTTGCCTTTGATGATTGGTCTATCGTCGCTGAATCAGAATCAGGGCCAGACTTCCGAATCTTAACCACGGCTTGACGAAACCCAAGCACGACCAAGACATTTGATAATGTGAGGAAAAATTCGGCTCCGCCATGGAGCGGATCGACGTTGGCTAGAGACGTTTTTAATACAGTCTGGGCATAGATTCCCGCAGGAATTGTGATGACCACAAAGAGTAACAGCACGTAAAATCCCACGAGGGCAAGGCGCGGCGTTTGCCCTGAACGAGTAAGAAACCAGAGAAATCCTAAATAGGGAAATAGGGAAATCGCAAACAGATTATCTTTTGACAGGAGTGATGGCAGGAGCGAATCCAGCATAGGGAATGGGTTAATAAAGGGGCAAATTTTCACGCCTACTCTATAAGTGACTCTAAATGTCTGGTTCGGAGGGAAGGTCACTCTTCTGGCGGGCATCGCGCCAAACCCACCAGCCTCCGATGCACAGCGTCATGTTGCCGATGACCGTCATGGCGGCTTGTAGGGTCACGAGCCAATCGAGACTGGGAGCATTGTCAAAAAAATGCCAGGTGCAGGCACACATGGCACTCACTAGAGAAGGCAGCATGGCGATCGCCAAACCTTTCCAGGCGGGAGTTTGGGACAACTCTGCATAAACCCAGATGAGCCACATGGCGGCAATCCACTCAATGACGCTAGAAATATGAACCATCCAGGTTGGAATGGACAGCGCATTCACGGCAAATCCTCACTAATCGAATCGACAAATCGGATAAACAATCTGAGGAAACCCATACAGGCCCTTTGCTCTCAGGCATTCGGCTATCCGCTCTTTTGCTCTATTGTAAAGGCATAGTTGTCAGGAGATGAGCCGTTCAGCAGACAGGGCGACAACAGAGCGATCTTTACAGGCTGAATTCAGGCGGCACAACGAAAAACTGAACGGGGTTCCTAGAAAATGGTGAAGGACTCAAATCTGATGCGAGCGGTTTTATGTGGATATTACGGCATGGGAAATGGCGGAGACGAGGCGCTGCTGGCGTCTTTGTTGCAGATGTTGCCGTCTTCGGTGTCTCCTCTCGTGTTGTCAGGTAATCCTACACAAACGCGCGATCGCTATGGAGTTGAAGCGTGCGATCGCAAGTCTTTTCCCGCTCTGTTCAGTGCCTTGCGCCAGTCTGATGCGCTGATTTGGGGTGGAGGCAGCCTCATGCAAGATGTCACGAGTGTGCTTAATCCTTTCTACTATGGCGGTTTGATGTGGATGGCACAGCGTATGGGGCTTAAGACCATTGCCTGGGCTCAGGGCATCGGGCCGCTCAATCGTTCACTGACTCAAGCTCTAACTCGCAACGTCATTGCCCATTGCACTAGCGTTAGCGTTCGCGATCAGGGTTCGGCTCAGCTCGCTTCTCGCTGGAGGCCGGAAGTTGTCTTGGCTCCTGACCCCGTTTGGGCCTTAGATGCGGCTCCTGTGCCAGGGCTATGGGATACCCCTGCGCCCCGCGTTGCTGTGGCGTTACGACCCCATCCAGCTTTGACAGAATCCCGTATTGATCAGATTGCTCAGGCTTTGGCGCTGTTTCAACAGGCGACCCAGACTTATATTCTGCTGATTCCATTTCAGCCGAGTCGTGATTTGCCCATCGCTGAAGCTCTCAAGAGAGCGCTGCCCGAGAAGTCTGAGATTTTATGCTTAGACGATCCCCGGCAACTGAGAGGGGTTTTCAAAGGCGTAGAAATGGCGATCGCCATGCGCTTTCATGGTCTCATTATGGCGGCGGCGGCAGAATGTCGCTGTTTTGCAATCAGCTACGATCCCAAAGTAGATCAGATTATGCAAGACCTAGAGTTGCCTGGGTATGCTGTAGAAGCACTACCCGATGATCCCAGCGTTCTTTGCCAGATCTGGCTGGAACATTATGCAAACGGGGTGAGTCTTTCGAGTACACAAGTGCGATCGCTCGCTGATCGCGCCTTGATTCACCAGGAACTGTTAGTCAAGCATTTGGGTTGTCCATGAAAAAGAGACGCATTTCGGTATGATGATGAAAGCTAAATTTTCATCCAGGATGCCATGTTGACCTTAAAAATTGCGGTTTACATCGTTGTTTTCTTCTTCATTGCCTTATTCGTCTTTGGCTTTTTGTCAAATGATCCGGCGCGCAACCCCAACAAGCGGGATTTTGATTAAGGATCTGAACAATATGACAGCGTTTGCGCTGATCGTTAAACCCCTGTTTTAGGGGGTTTTTTTGGGTGTTTGAGTCAGCCTTTGGCATCGACTCATCAACAGCAGCGTAGAATATAAAGCTGTCCGCAGTGGTGTGAGTGTTTTTGAGTATGCCCTATCCGGTTTTGCCGCCCCCTCCCCCGCCTCTTGTCGAAACGATTCCAACTGAATCAACTTCAGCGGAGGATAAGTTTGGGACTCCAAATTACGGGGGAGATCTGGGGTCAGGGATTGTTTCGAGGTCTGATTCAGAATCTGTTCCGTCTGAGCCTGCACCATCTACGGATGAGGCTTC
>JBARXP010000283.1:0-5297 GCA_049647405.1 Elainellaceae cyanobacterium
AGGTGATATCTATGGGTATCCTGATTGCACTGTTCGCTTTGGGTTGGGTTGCGGTTGCTTTGATTGGCACCCAAGCTTACTTTAGAGGTGAGCAAACCAAAGCAATTCACGAGCGCAACTGGCGCTCCAACTCGTTTGAGTTTCTGGCTAAAAGCTTCACAGGCAAAGAAACTAACTATGCTCAACGGAGTCATGCATTTGGACGCATGGACGCATATTCGAGCCACACGCTTCCCAACGGTTAATATGCAGCTCGTTTAACCTTGATGGTTCAAACATTGATGGTTCAAATTTAAACGCAGTGGTTGATGCCACTACATTCCTCCCTTTAAGCAGTCCAACTATGGACTGCTTTTTGTTGGGTTTATTTTCTCGTCTAGGGTTCTCATATAAGGCTCTAATGCAAGACTCTAATGCAAGACTCTAATGCAAGACACATGAAAATACCGAAGTCAGCGCATCAATCAGGTATCTGAAAGAGTTGCTGAACTTCGGTACTTACAATTTTTGTTTAGGGTTGCCGATTAGGGTTGCCAATTTCCTGAACGGGCACACGGCCATTTATGTTGCAGTGCGCCCGTACCGAGAACTTTGGATTGTCTTGAATCTTGATTTCTCAGTAAGGTGTAGGGGCTTTACCCTTTGCGAATATCTTTAGCCATATTGCGGAACATATCCATATTGGAGTCGGGCGATCGCCGCTTTGTCTCACTAGACGAGGGCTTGAAGGTGCTTGTCTCAGTTTGAGGTGCGGGTTGAGCTGTCGGCTTGGGGGGCTGGCTAAAACCAGTCGTCCCATTGACTTCAGCCTCGTTCATTGCTGAAATTTGTCTGACTCGTGCATCGCCCTTTGCAAAGGTGCGCTTTACGGTCTTGCTCGTTCGCATATAGTCAATGTCGCCAAAGGTCTTGGCATCATCGGGCTTTAAGAAGTAAGCACCTTTGCCTTGAGGAGCCTCTGACTCCGATGCAGAAGCATTATTGTCTACATCCTTCTTTTTGAACAGTCCCTTGATAAATCCGGTCATGAATAGTTTTTGCCGCTGGGGCTTTGGGGTAAACGTTTAGTAATGTAAATCTAGTATTACAAAAATTTATATCAAACGCAATGTTTATCTAGAGTGAGTTTCATGGATTAGACTATTATTCTCTGGAAGATTTTTTTGGAAAATGAGAATACGCTGTTTCTAGCAAATGAGGGGCGATTTGTTTTCTCGCAGCATCTCAATTGAGGCAAAATTTTCTAGGCAAAATTCTCTTTAGGGAGCATGTCAGGATTGCAACTATCTCGCAATCCCCTGATCCCTGCACTCTATCTCATCTGACAACTAGATAGAGTTTCTGGATCTCAGCTCCGTTGTGGGTGGGCTGAGATGTGGTTTATTATCAGCCAAATTTATTAAAGATCTCAATATCTTGCATTGATGCTCACCACAGTATTTCCCAGATTAGTGCTACTTTTGCACCATAGCGCATTGTTTTGATACGTAGACTTTTAGGATCTGATCCATAGCTTAAGAGTATTGTTTTGATACGTAGACTTTTAGGATCTGATCTGTAGCTTAGTGAACATACCCAAATGACAATATCTGGCTCAGTTACTACCTTTCCCATTGTGGGTGTAGGTGCTTCTGCTGGCGGGTTGCGAGCCTTCTCAGAATTACTAAGCCAGGTCTCTGCTGATTCGGGCATGGCGTTTGTGTTGGTGCAGCACTTGTCTCCAGACCAAGAGAGTCTGCTCAGTGAGTTGTTGGGGCGCACAACGTCGATGCCTGTTATCGACGCAGAAGACGGCATGGTGGTCGAAGCCAATCAGGTTTATGTGATTCCGCCTGGGGTGCAAATGGCGATCGCCCAAGGCACACTTCAGATTACTTCTTGTGATCAAAGCCTCGGACGCACAAAAACCATCGACTTGTTTTTCCAATCATTGGCCGCTGACCAAAAAAATCAGGCGATCGCCGTTGTCTTGTCAGGCAGCAATAATGACGGGGCGCAGGGCATTCGAGAAGTGCGGGCAGCCGGAGGCATCACCTTTGCCCAAGAAGGTGCGACGGCTGAATTTGCCGAGATGCCCAATGCCGCCGTTGCCACAGGACAGGTTGATTTTGTGTTGTCGCCCACCCAGATTGCAGAAGAACTGGTGAGCATCAGCCAGCATCCTTATCTGTGTGACCCTACCCCTCACTCAGAAGATGGCGATCGCCCCGACGATTCTGATGCATCTGTGTTTCAAGATGATGACCTGCGCAAGGTCTATCAACTGCTGCAAAAGCATACAGGAGTTGACTTTACCCAATATAAGAAAACCACGTTTGAGCGACGACTACGGCGACGCATCACCGTCAATAAACGATTGCGTTTGAGTGAATATCTTGAATATTTGCAGGCAACACCTGCCGAAGTTCAGGCTCTTTATCAAGATGTGTTGATTACGGTAACGAGCTTTTTTCGGGATGCCGAGATTTATGTGACCCTACAAGAGTCTATCTTCCCAGCTCTATTACAGCAGCAATCAGCCGCGTCTTCGATTCGAATTTGGGTACCGGGATGTGCGACCGGAGAAGAGGCCTATTCACTGGCGATGTGTCTCCTAGAAAGCCTCGATGCCTACTCGATCAACCCTAAAATTCAAATCTTTGGCACTGATATCAGCGATCGCGCCATTGAGACGGCCCGAGCCGGAGTCTATCGAGAATCTCAGATGGAAGGGGTGTCTTTAGAACGTCGCCATCGCTTTTTTATGGAAGTTGAAGACGGCTATCAAATTAGCCCGGTCGTGCGTGAGTTATGTATTTTTGCCCGTCAAGATTTGAGCAGCGAACCCCCGTTTTCAGATCTTGATCTCGTGACCTGTCGCAACGTGCTGATTTACTTCAAAGCTGCCCTGCAAAGGCGGGTGATGTCTATTTTTCACTATGGGCTCAAGCCGAATGGGTTTCTGATGTTAGGCAACTCTGAGAGCCTTGGAGATACCTCAGAGCTGTTTGAAGTGTTTAATGCAAAAGCCAGAATCTACCGCCGCAAAGACGTGCCGATACGCCTAGACTTAGACTTTGTGGCGACCTATCACCCCCAAGAGCTGAAAGCCAGAGAACCATCAAGCATTGCGAGCACCCTCAGCCACTCTAGTGTGCAGCAGTGGGCCGCTCAACTGTTGCTCAATCGCTATGCTCCGGTAGGGGTGATTATTAATGAGGCAATGGAGATTTTGCATTTTCAAGGAGAGCCTGCTCCTTATCTGAGGCTAACAACAGGAGAACCCAGCTTTAACTTATTAAAGCTGCTTCGCCCTAGCTTGCTGACCCATGTGCGCCCAGCCCTTGAACAGGCAAAACAGCAGAAAATTGCGGTCAAACAGCACAACTTGCAGATTGATGACATGCAAGCCGATAGCGTTTCTATAGAAGTGATCCCCTTTGTCTTGTCTCAGGGGCGCTACTTTTTCGTCTTGTTTGAGCAAAGCCCAGATTCTGAGCCTGCTGCGGCCAATCCTGCCGCTGTTTTCTCCACTACCGAATCCAAACAGGTGAATGCCGAAAACTCTCGCCTGCGGCAAGAACTGCTAGACACTCAAACCTTTTTGCAGATTACCGTTGAAGAGCAAAAAGCGACTCAGCAGCAGCTCATCGCGGCCAATGAAGAAATCTTATCGAGCAATGAAGAACTCAAGAGTACAAATGAAGAGTTGCAAACGGCTAAGGAAGAGATTCAGTCGGCTAATGAAGAGCTGAAAACCACCAATGAAGAACTGCAACACATCAATACAGAATGGCATCAAGCGAATAACGACTTAGTTAATTTGCTGAACAAT
Organism: Elainellaceae cyanobacterium; assembly: GCA_049647405.1. Lineage (GTDB taxonomy): Bacteria > Cyanobacteriota > Cyanobacteriia > CAKZMO01 > CAKZMO01 > CAKZMO01. The sequence continues at coordinate 3,815 of JBARXP010000283.1, forward strand.
GTCAATATTCCGATCTTGATGCTATCGGACGACCTCTGCATTCGCAGCCTCACCCCAGCAGCCCGAACTCTGTTGCACTTGATGCCGTCTGATGTTGGGCGATCGATTCAAGACTTTAACCTTCGCATCAATATTCCGCATTTAGAATCGTTGGTTTTGGAGGTCGTCGAAACGCTCAATGCCGTAGAGCGAGAAGTGCAAGACCAGTCAGGACGGTGGTATTTGTTGCGAATTCGCCCTTACCGCACCCTTGACAATCAAATTAATGGGGTCGTGATCGCTCTGATCGATGTCAACAACCTCAAGTGGGTTGAGCAAGAGCTGCGTCTGAGCCAGAACCAGCTTCAGCAAGAGCTGCTAGCGATGAGTCGGGTGCAGACCCTGAGTATGCAGCTCTTTTCTTCGCTTGACTTGAGTCAGGCGCTAGATGAGGTGCTGTCTGCGACTCTCATCATTCACGGTGCAGAGAAGGGGAATGTGCTGCTCTATGACCCAGACGAAGGCGGCCTCACCCTGGCGGCCCAGCATGGGTTTGCCCCTGATGTTTTAGACGACTTAGTCAAAATCTGGAATGAAGCAGGGGCAACCCTAGGGCAAGCCCTGATCAACGGTGAGCAGATCTATATCGAAGATGTGCAAGCCGATCCGGTGTTTGAGATGTTTCGCCCCATGGCGGCAAGAGGCAGTTTTCGAGCCGTGCATTTGATGCCTCTTGTGAGTCGTAGTGGCGACTGGTTGGGCACGATTGCAACTTATTTTCAGCAGCCCCACAAACCTTCTATGCGTGTGGCTCAACTGCTTGATCTCTATGGGCGGCAAGCCTCTGAGTTTATTAACCTCGTCAGAACTGAACGAGATCGGCTCTCATTGCAGGAACAAGAACGGGTGGCCCGACAGGCCAATGCCAGTAAGGATAGGTTTCTTTCGGTTTTGTCTCACGAGTTGCGAACGCCGCTTAACAGCATTTTGGGATGGACCTATCTGATCGAGCGGGGCTTGCCCGATGCCTCTCTGTGGGATGAGGCGATCGCCGCTATCAAAGCTGGAACCTTAAACCAGTTGAAGCTGGTTGAAGATTTGCTCGATGCTTCGCGCATCATTCAGGAGCGGTTTGAGATCAATGTCACGCCTACTGATGTGAGAGATATCCTGCGGGAGGCGATCGCGCTCATTCATCCTCAGGCGATCGCCAAAAATATTCAGATCGAGGCTGATTTAGAGCCCAGCTCTGACCTGCTGTTACTCGATTCTGCTCGAATCGAGCAAGTGGTGGTTAATTTGCTGTCAAATGCGGTTAAATTTACCCCCCAGGGCGGACACGTTACCGTTTGCCTGACCTATTCGGAGACTCAGGTGCAGGTGCAGATCAGCGACACCGGGCAGGGCATTGAGCCTAGCTTGCTGCCTCACGTGTTTGATCGCTTTCGTCAAGCTGATTCATCTGATACGCGACGAGAAAGTGGCTTAGGGTTGGGGCTGTTTT
>JBARXP010000284.1:0-1727 GCA_049647405.1 Elainellaceae cyanobacterium
TCTCGGGCGCTGACTTATCAGGCGCATTTTTGACCAATGCCGTCTTGGCTGATGCGAATCTGGATGGCGTCAACATGACAGACGTACAAATCTATAGCGCCGATGTGTCTGGTGCCTCCATGGAAGACATCAATCTGACGAACGCCCAAGTCTTCGGCACAGGCATTAGCGTCGGTGGAGAATAGTCTTGGAGGAAGCATAAAGGGGAGAGGCGATCGCCCCAATCCCCTCACTTGACTTCGTTTTCGCTTAGTCTTCTAAGTAGCCCAAATCACGCAGTCGCTGCTGCACCTCCGGGTCGTCAAACCCAGGAGCGCGGGCAAGGGTCGATGCCATTGCATCTCCAGAATGCTCTCCGACAAAAGCGTCTAGGCAATCTTGCAAGACTTCAACATTTTCAGGAAAGACGCTGCTGAGGTTGAGATCTTCACGGGGGTCTTCGAGAAAATCGTACAGCTCAAGGATTTGTCCCCCGGTTTCGATTAGCTTATGGTTTCCCAGCCAGATGGCGCGCCGAGGCTGGTCGCAAAAGCGATCGCGAATCAGCTCAGGCTGACGCTTTTGCAGCAAGTTCACCACGTTTTGCGGCGGAATCGCCTCTGAAAATACTCGATTGCGTTCAGGGTCAGTAGTTGGGTCTTGAGCCAGCGTGAGCAATCGCTCTTCTTCACTCGCCAATCCGGCAACATCGAGCACCGAGTGAAACAGTCGTCGAGTCGAAACCACGTCACCGCGAGTGCTGCTGCGGGGAAAGCGATCGCTAGGATCGCGGATAATCAGCGGGACGCGTACGAGTTCGTTGTAAAGCGAAATAGAGTGGCCGATAAACTGCTTTTCACCCAGATGCTCCCCGTGGTCAGAACAAACAATGACTAAGGTGTTGTCAAGAGCGCCACTCGATTTGAGCTGATTGAAAAATACTCCCAGTTGCTCATCCTGGCAGGCAACCTCTGCATCATACATGCCGTCTAGGGTGGCTTTTTCGCTCTCATCTAGTGCTCCAGCCAGGGGTGCCAGCCAGCCATAGACATCGCTGTTAAACTGCCGTAAATAATGTCGTGCCTTCTGGTCTTTTAGCACGTGGGGGGCAAACCGCTCCACATATTTGCGGGGCGGATGGTAGGGCATGTGAGTGCCCATGAGGTTGATGAAAGCAAACACAGGCTGCTCGGCGTCAGTGCCGCGACGGTTGATCAGCAAGTTAGCCGCATCATCCAACGATTTAGCCGTATTTCCCTTAAAGCTGAGCGCGGTCTGCCATAGGGGCACCATCAGCGGCGACAGCGATAGCGATAGCAGCATCTCAGAGCGAGCAAACGAATCTTGAACCTGGTTAAGACCTTTCGCCAGTAACTTCTTGAAGAGTTGACGATAGCGATCGAGCAGTCCTTTTTGGGCTCCAGCCTGGTTGGGATAAGAGTTGAGCAGTCCGCTGTAGTTCAAAAAGCTGTAAAAGCCTCGTCGCAGGCCATTGTTGATGACGCCAACCAGCGGATTATTGCAAAAACCAGCCGTGAAATAGCCTCCGGCATTGAGCCGTTCAGCTAGGGTAGTGAGTTCGTCGGGCAAGACTGAATACGACTGCAACACCTGATGAGCAGAGGGGTAAAGCCCGGTAAACATTGAGGCGTGTGAAGGAACAGTCCACTGAGCGGCTGACACCGCACTCTCAAATCGAGTCGCATCGGCAGCAAGCGCATCAAGATTTGGCGAGGTCTCAAGCGGAT
>JBARXP010000285.1:0-2669 GCA_049647405.1 Elainellaceae cyanobacterium
CGGGGTCGTCTTCGATAAGCGTCCATTAGGGGTGCTCGTCGCTCCGCGAGACTGTCCGTTGGTTACCTTTGGGTCAAGAGACTCTTTCATAGCGATTAATTAATGGCATGAATTGCAAGAGTGGGCAGTGAGAGGGAAAAGGAGAAGGGCTAAGAAGCTAGCAGGAGTCACACCCCTTTGAATTAGTCGATTCTGAAGATCTAAACGACTCACACGTTGCAATGAGCCAGTTATGAGCGATCGCCGTAATAGATTCATGATTAGATCTTTACTTGTTAAATCTGTTAGCTCCAATTTCCTTGTAACTCGTTTAATGACTAAACGTCCGGCTTATGCTCTCCTCAATAGGGGATTGTAAATTCTGGTAACAATTCTTGTCACTCTTCCTTAAGCCAACAGATCTAGAGTTGAGCTTCTTGCTGCTGATAGAGACAGTAGTAGCGCCCCTGAAGTGCCATCAGGTCGCCATGTAAGCCTTGCTCAACCACCGACCCCTTATCCAACATCAGGATCACGTCAGCATTACGAATGGTGCTCAATCGGTGGGTAATGAAGAAGACCGTACGCCCAGCAAACGTATCTGCGAGGTTAAGGCACACCCTGCGCTCGGTGTCATAGTCGAGCGCACTCGTCGCTTCATCCAGGATCAACATGCGAGGATTTTGGAGAACCGTGCGGGCGATCGCAATTCGCTGTCGCTGTCCCCCCGATAGAGAAGCTCCCCTTTCTCCTACCCGTGTGTTGTACCCGTTGGGCAACTCCATGATAAATTCATGGGCTGCTGCCACCTTTGCCGCATCAATGATCGCCTCAGCAGAAGCGTCAGGTATCGTCAGAGCAATATTTTCTTGAATCGTGCCCTCAAACAGCAAACTATCTTGGGGAACGATACCAATCTGTTGGCGTAGAGAATATAGCTCAACTTTGCTGATGTCATAGCCATCTACGAGAATGCGGCCATTTTCTAGGTCATAGAGGCGAGGCAGCAGCTTCGTCATCGTGCTCTTACCCGAACCACTCTGCCCCACAATGCCGACAAACATTCCCGGCTCAAATTCCACATTGACATTGTTGAGCACAAGACTGCCCGAGTTGCCAAAGCGGAAGCTGACATCTTCGTAGCGCACCCCTCCCTGCACATTGGGCATGGGAATGTTAAGCCGATCTTCGTCGCTTGCCTCGGGTGCTGCATCGACGATATCGCTGAGACGCTCAATCGACAGAGCAGTTTCTTGGAAGTTTTGCCACAGTTGAGCTAGTCGCAACAGAGGGCTGGTCACGTACCCTGAAATAATTCGAAAAGCAATCAACTGGCCCAACGTCAGGTCGCCCTGCAACACCAAATACGCCCCGACCCAGAGAACCAGTAGCCCTGAAAGCTTATTGAGAAAGTTACTGGCAGAGCTGGCCGTCGTAGAGGTCAAAACGGTCTTAAAACCTGCACTGACGTAACGGGCATAGCGCTGCTGCCACTGCCACCGTGCCCGCAATTCCATGTTTTGGGCTTTCACCGTTTGAATGCCCGACATCACCTCAACCAGGTAAGACTGAGTTTCGGCATTGCGTTCTGCTTTGACTCGGAGCTGCTGCCGAATCAGCGGCGAGGCAATAATCGCGAGCCCAACAAAAAAAGGAATTGTCGCTAACGAGACCAGCGTCAGCAGCCAACTGTAGATAAACATGACCACGATGTAGATGACCGAAAACACGGCATCTAGCACCACCGTCAAGGCCGTTCCGGTGAGAAACTGGCGGATGTTTTCTAGCTCGTTGATTCGGGTCGAAAGCTCTCCTACGGGGCGACGCTCAAAATAGCGCAGGGGTAGCCGCAGCAGGTGGTCAATAATTTCTGACCCGAGAGACATGTCGATGCGGTTGGTGGTATCGACAAACAAGTACGTTCGCAGACTCGTCAACACCGCTTCAAAAATCGCGATGACAAGTAGGAAAAAGCCCAACACCTGAAGCGTGTCAGAACTGTTTTGCACAATGACTTTGTCGATGATCACCTGAATCATCAACGGATTAGCCAGAGCAAATAGCTGAACAAAGAACGAGGCCACAAATACAATGGTCAACACACCTTTGTATTTGTTGATCGAAGGCAAAAACCAATCTAGGCCAAATCGCTTTTGGGGCGTTTGCTTTGTCGAGCGAATCAAGACAACCTGACCCTTGCGGCCACCAGATTCGGTGGGCTCACCCCAGGTTTTTTGGACATCGCGGGTATTGCGCCGAATGATGCCCATCTCTGGCACCGCGATGACCATCTCTCGCTCGTTGACTTCGTAGAGAATAGCGAAGCCATCTTGCCAGTTGATCAGCACAGGAGCCTCTAATCGCCCGATGGAGGTGGCTGGCAGGGTCACGAGCTGAGCCTGTAGCCCCATCGACTCAACGATGGCACCGCATAGCTCTAGCGATACACCGCCAATGCGCTCAGACTGGTTGTCAAGCACACGCTTGACGCTATCGCGACGGAAGGGCACGTTGAGATGCTTACACAGCATCTGAAAGCAGGCCATGGCTCCCTCTTTTTCGCCTCGCCCTCGGACGAAGGGATAGTCTTGGGGTTTGCGGTTGCTGCTGTCATCGCGAAAGACAGGCGTATCTAGCTCAGGCGGGCGATCGGGCGCGTAGGGAATTTCGCCATCGACCGATGAAATGCT
>JBARXP010000286.1:0-24762 GCA_049647405.1 Elainellaceae cyanobacterium
ACCGCAATCCACGCAGATGTGATTTTGTTTACCTCGCCTCATCCCATTCTTACGGATATGAGTCGCTCCACACTCAGGACATTGCATCGCAGATTTCCCCTAATTCATCTCTTCATTATGCAACGCCAAATATTTTGGGATATTTTTTAGAGAGAGTTTAGAGCCTTAAGCCGTTATGCGAGTCGTTATTCAGCGAGTCAAGCAATCACAAGTCACCGTCAACGGTGAGATCGTCGGCAAGATCGGTCGGGGGCTGAATCTTTTGGTCGGAATCGAGCAAAACGATACCGAGAAGGAACTCGATTGGATGGCACGCAAGTGTCTCAGCTTGCGCCTTTTTCCCAAAGGAGATGAGGGAGGGTTTGACGCCTCTATTGCAGACATCTCTGGTGAATTATTAGTCATCAGCCAGTTCACCCTCTATGGCGATTGCCGCAAGGGTCGGCGTCCCTCATTTGACCGAGCAGCTCCCCCGACTCAAGCTGAGCCGTTGTATGAGGCTTTTGTTGAGCGGCTGAAGCAAAGTGGGCTGCATGTTGAGACTGGGCAATTTGGAGCCATGATGCAGGTTGATATTGAAAACGATGGCCCCGTAACCTTTGTACTCGATCGGAGCATTGAATCAGAACGGTGATGGCAGCACGCAAAATCACCATAGCTGAGGTCAGCAATAACAGATGTTGAACGTAAACCGAGGTCAAACCTACCCAAGATCGCTGGCGATCGCTTAGCATAAAGGTCAACCTGATTTAAGATAAGTTAAACATTCGTGACTAAGCTTAGTCACAAGACATTGCGAAACTGTCTGGGACTGATCTCCGCAGCGATTGGAACTGGACTCTTTACAGCTAGACTTTCTGCAATCTCTTTTTTCATCCTGGTTTGAACATCCTGTTGGTTTTAATGTGCTGGTTTTAATTCGTAGTGTTTTTGATGGCTACAGGTTTTAATTTCTAGATATCTGACTGTTGTGTTGTGCGCTTCTCCTTAATGGGGAGATATGTTTTGACTATGCAAGGGCTGACTATATTTTGCGATTTCGACGGGCCTATCATCGACGTATCCGACCGTTACTACGGCACGTATCGACTCAGTCTGTCTAAGATTGAGCGGCGGTATAAACGCCAAAGGCGATCGCTCCCCATTACTCCACTAACGAAGGAGCAGTTTTGGTCGTTTAAGCAATGCAAAGTCTCAGATGTGGAAATTGCACTGCGTTCGGGGTTGCCTAGAGATGTGATTGACTCGTTTCTCGACTGCGTTAAAACCATGGTCAACCACACTGATCTACTCCATAAAGATCGCCTACAGCCTAAGGTCAAATGGGCGCTCAATTGGCTTCATTCTGAAGGCGTGCCGTTGGTGTTGGTCACCCTGCGATGCCAGAGTCAGACAGAAGAAATCTTGCGGGCTAACAACCTATTTCATCTCTTTACCAACGTCTATGGAACGCAGAATGAAGATGCTGCATACCTCAACGTCACAGAGTGGAAAGCGGGACTGCTTCAAAAAGCGTGGCACAATCATCTCTGCGAGTATGGACGACCGCTTCAGTCTTGGATGATTGGTGATACGGAAGCCGATGTATTGGCGGGTCAAACTGTTGGGATGCCCACGATCGCGGTAACCAGCGGCATTCGCAGCGAATCTTATTTGTCGCGGTTTGAGCCGACCGTCTCATGTGCCGACTTCTTTTCTGCGGCCTGCCACATTCTTCATCAAACGTTGTGGAAACCTAACTCTGCGCAATATGATGCTTCCCTGTCATCTTGCTCTTCTGCGTAAGGTCTAAGCCCAAAGCCAAATTTTGCCTGCTGGATTCAAGTCAACGGCAGGATCAGGCAGACCAGGCGGGGGTTCCCCGTTAGCAAACTTAATAGATGTTTTGACACCCCTTCCTTTAGCCTGAAGTCAGAGAAGGCCAGCGATGCACGGCAGCGGGAGGTTGAGGTGAGTGAGTCTATCCGGCAGCAGTGGCTCAAAGAAAATACGTCTCTGGGGCTTTTGTCTGAGCCTGTGTTGGAGGCGATCGCCACATCACTAGAAGAAGAGACCTCTGAGGCAAATCGACGCTTGGTGCTCGAAGACACGGCTCCTTCTTCGCTGTACATTCTCAAGTCAGGCCGGATCGAATGCTATCGCACTCAGCCCAATCGAGCGGCTCAGGCCACCAGTTTACTGCCCGGTTCGGTCTTGTATTTACGAGAACTGCTGCTAGATGAGCCCGCAGAGCAAACTGCCATTACTTTGACAGACTGCGTGTTGTGGCAGATTCCGCGCGATCGCTTTTTAGAACTCGTCAAGCAACATCCAGAAATTAGCCAGGTCTTCTCAAAGCAGCTTGCGGCTGAGCTAGATCAGGTTTCGTCTCAGCTAGAGTTTGAGCAGGAGCGTCAAACCGCTCTACGGCCTTACCTTGTGCCCAAGGTCAATCGCGGCATCATTGGCTCTAGCCGCTACGCTGTGCGGTTGCGGCAGGCGATTCGCAAGGCATCGAATATGCGGCGCAGTGAAGCGGGCGATCGCCCTTCCCACGTGCTGATCTTTGGAGAACCAGGGTTGGGTAAAGACAATGCGGCGGCGCTGATTCACTTTGGGTCGAGCGATCGCCGCCAGCCGTTGGTGCAAATCAACTGCGACACGGTGCAGACCAGCGGCATCGAGCTATTTGGCCGCGCCGGAGGAAAACCCGGACTGCTGGAATGGGTGGGCAATGGCACCTTAGTGCTCAACAATGTGCAGGAGCTACCCGGCGGGCTAAAAGAGCGGCTAAATCGGCTCTTAGAAACCGGAGCCTACCTGCCGATTGAGCGTGATGCTCAAACTCCACCTCTGCCCAAAACCTGCAATGCCCGCATTATTCTCACCTCAGAGCGGACACTACCTGAGATTGAGCGGAAGTCGCTGATCGACCACATCATCAAAGTTCCGCCGTTGAGAGTGCGAAAGGCCGATATCAAAGCTCAGGTCGATTACTACACTAGTTTGCTGTGTCGCGATCGCGCCCTGCCCAAGCCAGATATTGATCCCCAGGCCATCCGCAGTCTTCAGGGGTACGACTTTCCCGGCAACCTGACCGAGTTAGAAAGCATGATCAGCCGCGCCCTGATTCAGTCTGGGGGCGATCGCATTTTGACCGAAGAAATCTTCTGGTCAGACAGCAGCACCAAGCAGCGACGGTTTCGGCTTAACCTGCTCAACGTTTACCCACAGTTACGCCAGTTTCTCAATAGCTCCTGGTGGCCTGACCGCATCAACTATGGCCTGACGCTAGCTGCCTTCGCAGGCGTTGTCTATCTCTTAATGATCGCACCCCAGACCCGCGACAGCAACATTGGCCTCAATCTCTTTTGGGCCTGGTGGTGGCCTGTCATCTTGCTGGTGTTTCCATTTTTGGGGCGCATCTGGTGCTCGGTCTGTCCGTTTATGATTTATGGCGAACTGGTTCAGAAAGTCTCTCTCAAGCTCTTTCCTCGCGATCTGATGCCTTGGCCCAGACAGCAAGCCGAGCGGTGGGGCGGCTGGTTTATGTTTGGGCTGTTTGTCCTGATTTTGCTGTGGGAGGAGCTGTGGGATCTGGAAGACGTGGCCTATTTGTCGGCTTGTTTACTGCTGCTGATCACGGCTGGAGCGGTGATTTTCTCAGCTTTATTTGAACGGCGGTTTTGGTGCCGCTATCTTTGCCCCATCGGCGGCATGAATGGCCTGTTTGCGAAACTCTCTATGACCGAACTGCGTGCCCAGCAAGGCATTTGCAGCGCCACCTGCACCACCTACCAGTGTTATAAAGGCGGGCCGCAAAAAGGGGAAGGACAAGAAACGGGCGGCTGCCCAATCTATTCGCATCCGGCTCAGCTTCAGGAAAATCGTGACTGTGTGTTGTGCATGACCTGCCTCAAAGCGTGTCCCCATCGGTCGGTGGAGTTTAATCTGCGGCCTCCCGGCATTGAGCTATGGACGACCCACAAGCCCACTGCTCACGAAGTCGCGCTGCTGTTTTTGCTGTTTGGAGCCATCTTGCTGCATCGCCTGCCCGAAATTGAGCAGCATCTGACGGGGGCTCTCCACCTTGATTCTTTCGCCGTTCATAGTCTGGTGGCGATCGCCGCTCTCACGGTGCCAGGGGCGATCGCACTGTTTGCCCATCAAATTACCCGCTGGCTTGATCCTGCGTCTAATTCTCGGTCGTTCATCACGCTGGCCTATGGCTATTTGCCCCTAGTCTGGGGCGGCACCCTGGCACACTATTTGCGACTGGGGCTCAACGAAGCCGGACGAGTGCTACCCGTGACAGCAGCGACTTTTGGCTATGACGGCAGTGCGCTACCCATCGCTGTTGCTGATCCTGCCGTGGTGTCTTTTTTGCAAGCCGTGACGCTGATTGGAGCTTGCTGGCTCAGCATTTTGTTGACCCAGCGCATTGCTCGCCGCTCTTGGAGCACTCTGCTGCCGCAACATGCCACGACCCTGCTGTTGGGATCACTGTTTTGGATCGTCATTGTGAAAGCATGAGGTTAGGAGTCAGGAGTAAGAAGTCGGGAGTGAGAATCCAGAAATCAGAAGTCAGAACTGATTGCTCCTATGAGGGCGTTCTGGCATCATGAAACCTGCGAATCATGACCCTTGTAAAATGAATGCCGGACAGAAGTGTGGGGAAGGGGCGATACGGGCTACGCCCAGGCAAGCCAACGCCTCTGTTCTCAAAATTCTGAGCCCGGAAAAATCATTGAGTTTCTGAGTAAAACATATCGCAAGCCTTATGGAACGTTTTCGCATTGACACCATCGTCGCTACGCCCAACCCGCAGCAGGTCATCTGGGCGGCCATGCACCAAGACTATTCGGAAGGCTATGTGGTCGATGAGGCCGATATGTGGCCCGACGAAGAAAAAGCCGGAGACCTGATTATCAAATATCTGCTTGCAGGAAACCGAGGCCACTACGGCCCCCTAGAGCATCCTCAGATCACCCTAAATGTGGGCTTTTTCCCTCACTCGATGATGCAACAACTCCGAACTCATCGCGTGGGAATTTCTTTCGATGTTCAGAGTTTCCGTTATACGGGATGGAGGATGATAGATGTTGCGAAAAACGTAAAAAACGTTGAAGAGGTCTTTTATCTGCGCCCGGTCGGACAGTACGACAATCGCCAAGGCAAAAAGTATCAGTACACCGCTGAACAGCGCGCCGAAGATCTGCAATGGTGTCTTGAGGCGTGCAAGCGCTACCAGCAAAGGATTGAGGAAGGTTTGTCTGAAGAACACGCGAGGGGACTGATTCCCTTTGATGCGCGGCAGAATTTTGTGGTGAGCTGCAATACGCGCAGTCTGATGCACTTGCTGGATCTGCGCTGGAAAAAAGACGCCCAGCTCGAAGCACAGAAGTTTTGCGAGTTGCTCTATGTCAGGTTTGAGGAATGGTGTCCGGCGGTGGCGCACTGGTATGAGGAAAATCGGGCGAAGAAGGCTCGATTGTCACCGTAGAGAGTGGGAATTCAACTCAATCTTCGGCAACCAGGTTAAGCACGGTTAGAAGTATTTTCATTCGTAGAAACTGTCCAGTTTTCATCAGTTGACATTTGCTATATGAGACGAAAAAATGTTGTTGTGAAAATAAATAATTGGCGATTGATTGGACAGCTTTGAATTCTAGAGCGAGTTATCTAGAAGCTAATTTTGCTGGTTCACTTATTAAGTATTCCTTTTCAGGATGCCAAGAACTTTATCTTATACTTTTAGGGTTTTCAATAATTCCAAAATGTCTCCAAAAAGTCGGGTGAACAAAAGCTCTTGAATTATCCGCGACCTCATTAATCGAAATAATTGCTCCTTCGCGATGGCTCCAAGACACAGGCATAGCATCATTGGTTTTTATCCCGATTAGACTTACTTTATAAAGTAGAAGGAAAAGATGATTCCTGTATTTCTCTAATGAAATTCTGTCATCTAACATTTTTTTCATCAGTTCAAAATCTTCTCCCTCCGCCACATCAGAAGATGTAGCACACTGTAGACAGTGATCTTCCAGTTCCTCTGACGCTATCTTTTTGAGTGGAAAGACGGGATTTTTATTACGCAAAATTTGTGCCAGAAGTCCCAAATTGGGATAAACCCCGATCCACTCATCAACTAAAGCGCGAAATCGATCTCTAGAGTAGTTTCCCTCTGCTTGCGTAAGTGTACTCGCATCTATCTTTGGCTTTCCATCAGACAAAGTAATGCAAATGTTAAAAAACTGAATTAAATCTCTGGGTCGAGACAATGTTCTTTGAAGCATATATTCAATCGTACGAATCTTCTTTTTCCCTGTATGTACTGGTCTGAGAAGGTCATTATGCGTAGCTTTTTGTTTTGTATACTGACTTCGCACTAGCTTGTCAATTCTAAGATCCAGGATTTTAACCAAATCTTCGTTTGACCAAAGAAGATCAATGCTGCTATCCCGATATTTTTCTTCCTGAAATCCTGGATCCCTTGTAAATCTATAAACTCGATCTAATAAATCTTTCCTGATAGCTGCAATTACCTTTATATTTTTAAGTCGAGTGAACTCAAGACTTGTTTCAATCAAGCCTCTAATCAACTTAAATCTTAATTTGTTCTCTACCCATTCTTCATCTAATCTATCTATGATAATGTAATATTTCTTTTGTTTGTCCACAAGTAGAATCTCATTAAGAAAATCCATAATGGCATTTAATTCTCGTATTTGAACCTTGTTTACCACCGCATTCCCTCTATGAATAACCTCTTCTTTTTGCTCTCTAGTTAGCTTTCTAGCCATAGAAAAATCAAGCTGAGTGATTTCTGGAAATGCTATGTTTGCAACCCCTCGCAAATCATTTTCTAGCTTATTTGTCACTTCTTTAACTCGACTATCTGTTTCAAGCCAGAACGAGTCACCCCATTCATTAAGATAGTTGAGTGCTAATTCATATTTCTGATTCTTTTTTACTGAATTCCATATGCTAGAAAGAAAGTTTTGCTTTCGCTGCTGATTGTCAATACCAAAACGTTCCTTTAGAATTTCGACCACGAACACATGTCGCCAGAGGAGTCGATAAAAAAGATTTAAATTAACTCCAGCCTCGGAGAAAAATGCTATGACGCTTGAGTTTGATATGTACGTTAGAGATAAAGAGTCGGGTGAAACAGAGATGGCATGCTCACTTTGTGAAGAGATTTGTGATATTAAAGCAGATTTTCCAGCACCTGTTCTTCCTACTAGAATACAACGGTGATCTTCGCAGTTCAAAAGGATCGATAATATTCCAGTATCGACAAAGCATTCCTCAAGAAACTGCCTATCTTGTTCGGCGGCAGCAGCACCAATTGTTTGATTACTTCTAAAAACAAATTGACTTTCACGCATATACAAACCTCAATTACTACTTATGAAAATAGTTGCTACATGGCTTGATATGGGCTCATTCTAGTGTGATTACTTCACACACTAGCGATCGACTGTTCAACCATGAAGCCTAGGGTCGCGATTCCCCTAAAATTATAAGAGATTCTTCACTTTCCCGCATTATCCTGCGATGCTTGTCTGAGTTCTCCATAGACTTTTGCCAGATCGGGAAGTTGATAGTGGGCATTCAGTCCACTTGGATTCGGGAGTATCCAGAGCATTGCGCTGTGTAGAGGTTCTTCTTGGCGACCCATCACGGCTTTGGGTTGTTGGAACGCTGTGCGATAGGCACTGATTCCCAGGATTGCTAACACCTTAGGCTGATAGACCTTCACTTTTGCTTCGAGAGCTTGTCGCCCTGCCCGTAAATCGTCCGTGGAGAGTTCATCTGCCCGTGCAGTGGCGCGATCGCAAATATTAGTCATGCCAATGCCAATCAATAGCAAGTCCTGATCTTCAGAAGGATGAAAGACATGAGGCGTGAAACCCGCAGCATGTAGAGCTTTCCAGAGTCGGTTGCCAGGACGAGCAAAGTGATGACCCACGGCGGCACTGTAGATGCTGGGATTAATGCCGCATAAGAGAACATTGAGATTTGGAGCGATAATATCAGGGACGGTTTTGCCGTAAGCGGCCTGAACCTCGGCTTTCGTCGGCTTTTGAAATGAAGGCATAGACAGATGAACCGTTGATGGATGGCGATCGCCTGGTTGACGAACAAAACTGTGTGTAGGGCAGTTAAACCTTTGCCGACGTTACGAGACTAGGCGCGGCTTTAACCGCTAGCCTTCGGATCTTTTTGCAACTGGGGCGATCGCCAACAGCGTGAAGACATCGCGTTAGTTTTGGGAACAACCATTTCTCTGAGCTAAAAACTAAGCCTTACTCACGTTTGTTTTCACAGTGGCAGATACAATACGACATTTTTCCACTCGGCTTGTTCGCTACAATCGACCAGCAGTAGCAACTCATCGATCGCCTGCCGAATAGGCATTCGATCATTGACTACAAACATACCTGCCATCGGTTTGCCTCTAACCAGGCGGCTGTAAGCAAAATCCGGCATCGTCGCTCGATCATGAGTGAGCAGGATACGCCCATTACTTGCCGCCCAGGCTAAGATAGCTGGGTCGTCTACTTCTCGCAACCCAACATCCTGAACTCGAAGCAAATCAAGATTGGGATGACGCAGCGTTAATCCCCGAACGATGTCGCCGTTGAAATTTTCGTCGCTCAACAAACTCAACATATTCGCCGCTACGAATTCTGTTGAGACCGTAACCGAGCACGGATAGAACTCAAATCGGGCTGAATATCAGATAAACGTTGCTGCACAGATTCAGCCCATTGCTCTCTCTGACTTAAATATGCTTCTACAGCATCTTGGTGCCGAAGGTAATAGCCTATTGTGTTATAGACATCAGAGAGGGATAACGTTGAGTATCGATTCACTATAGTTTCTGGAGACGCACCATCTTGAAACGCTCGAATTACCGTCTCTAGCAAAACTCTTGAATTCCCAACTCGCACCGATCCAGTTTCATCCTCATGGAGAGGTGGCGTTTCACGCTCTAAAACAAGATTCATAACTCTCAAGCACTCCTCTCTCAGGTACAAAATAATCGTAGCGTAATTCAATTTTGTCAATTTATTGGGGTGTGGATTGAGCAATCTGAGAGAATGTTTGAGAATTCATCGGGAGTAGCCCATCAAACTACACCACGCAGCAACATCCGAATCATGGCAAGGCTGACTCTGTAGGACTAGGCGCGGCTTTAACCGCTAGCCTTCGGATCTTTTGGCAACTGGGGCGATCGCCAACCGCTTGAAGTCACAGCGTTCGTCTCGGGAACAACCATAACGGCGATCATTGGGTGTCTTTGAAAGTATTGTTAGGCTGAGCTACGACTCTAGCGGAGAGGTAGATATTGCACCTGTCCTTCCCATTCGCCTTCAAAGCTTCCTTCCGTGATCAAGATAATCTCCTCAATCGCTAATCCAACTGGGACGCTGCGACTAATCTCAAAGACTCCCGGCATTGCTAACCCTGCTTGTATGCGCTCGTAAGCGTATCGGGTCATTGTTTCCACATCATGAGTCAGCAAAATCCTACCCTGTTGTGCCGCCCATTCCAGAATGATTCGGTCATCAGTTTCGGACAGGCTCACATCCTGAGCTCTGACAATATCAACATTAGGTCTTCGTCGAAGAATGCCCCGAACAATTTGGTTGTTAAAGTTCTCGTCGGCTAGAAGGCGCAGCATCTCACCTTTATCTTTGATGGTTGAGTCTTGCCATTAGGCGATCGCGGATTCCATTTGGGCTAAAACGACGCTCATTTTCTTGACGAACTTGCGCAGCCCGCTCTTGTCGAATTTGCAGATAAGCATCAACTTCTGTTTTTCGTCGCAGATAGTAACTAATGACTGAATATACATCGGCAAGTTGAAGCGATGGATATTGCTCAACAATCTCTTCTGCTGTGGAACCTTCTGAGAAGGCGGCAACCACAGTGTCCAATGTGACGCGAGTGTTCCCGACAAGAACCACGCCATCGTCGTTCAGTTTTAGAGGAGTTGGCTCAGTTACAATCGCTAGCGTCATAAGTAGAATTTAACTCAATAATCTGATGGTAACAGACCTTCAGAAGCCCTAGAGCCTCCAGTTAGACTTGTCCAATCAGCATTTGAAGTCCCCTATCTTTGTGAATGTCTCGACTATTGTAAGCACCCATATCATCAAGCTGAATTTTGGCTGCTCGATTGAAGGTGGCGATCGCCACGAACTGATTGATAAGGCAATATTTGAGAAGCTTGAATGTCTTGAATATCAGACCCTTTGAAGGTGCGATCGCCCTATCTACAGGTTGTCAGTAATGGCGATCGCCAACCGCTTGAAGAAATAGCGTTTGTCTTGGGAGCAACCATAACGGCAGTCATTGGGTGTTTTTGAACGTGAGGAGAGCGGAACCACCCTGTTGTGCTCTATCGAGTGATTGTTCGCTCTATCGCCACATGAGAGATGATCCCCAATATGTTGCGGCAGATTCAGGGATCAGCATTCTCGTTCAAGAGCACAGCAAGTTGACTATTTCGATGAGGCTTAACCGTGAAGCTGTGTGGCGGCAAATCATCTTGAACATCCACTCATACCTCTCTGTGCCGTTTGCACTAACGAGATGTTAAGCTGTGTCACCGCTAGCCGACTGTGGCATCGATTGAATCAATGCTCTCAATACTTTGTTAACAGATTCGGGCGTTGTGAAGACTTGAGATACATCTTCATCTAAAACCACAACCGTTAATTTTTGTGCTTCATTGCGGGCTGCAAATCGATTGGGCTTCGCTTTCTGGTAGTCAAAGCGATATTCAGCCAAAAGCTCTTCATTTTGATCTTGGGTGTGATCAGAGGGCATATTGCTCATAATCTTCACGCTCTTTGTGAGTAGCTAGACGGGCACTGATGATGCGGACACTGCTAGATCGCTGTGTAAAAGCAACTAATAGCAGTCGATTTTGCCAAGAGTGACCCATGATGATTTCTCTCTGCTCAAACACGGAGTGAGCCTCGTCATCGAAGATAACCGCTAGAGGATTAGCGAATATAGTTTTAGCTTCCTCAAAGCTGACACCATGCTTCTTCAAATTGGCGTTTGCTTTCGACTGATCCCACTCAAACTCCATGCCTAAATCATATCTAACTGTTTAAGGAGTGTAAGGCGATCGCAGTGAATATCAAAGCGCTGCGGAGTCTTATGAACGGAGTGCGATCGCCACATGAGAGATGTTCTCAAATGGGTTCAGTCAGATTAAGGAATCAGCACTTTTTTCAGGGTGCCGTCTGAAGTAGTTGTAGCTATCTTCTGCCTAATTCGCTACTGTACCGCAGGCGATCGCATCTTAATCGTTCCGGCTGAGGCGTCGATTTCCACTTCGCCGCCAATGGGCAACGTCACAATCGTTTCGATATGGCCGATCATCGCACCAGTCCAGGCGGGGATTCCTAGGGGCTGAATGTGATCGCGAATCACTTCGTCTAAGGTAAGTGAGCCGTAAGACTGATCGGGTAAGCAGTTGGGGCACTGGCCGAAGACGAATCCCGCCAGATTATCGAACAAGCCAGCTAGCTTCAGGTGAGTCATCATGCGGTCGATGCGGTAGATGGTTTCGCCCACGTCTTCGATGAAGAGAATCGCTCCGGTCAGGTCGGGGACGTAGGGAGAGCCGACGATGCCTGAGAGAACGGAGAGGTTGCCGCCGATGAGCTTGCCTTGGGCAACGCCGGGGGTAATCGTTTGAATGCGGTTGTTCACCTGCATGAGTCGGGAGTCGTCGTCACCGGAAGGCCAGTTTTCGTAGGTGAGGGCTTCACCGCCAAACAAGACGCGCCGAAAATAGTCGGTCTGCTGGGTACGCCAGCCCGTGTATCCGTTGGGGCCGTGGAAGGTGATGAGCTGGGTTTGGGCATAGATGCCGAGCAAGAGCGCGGTGATGTCGCTAAAGCCGACGATGATTTTAGGATTTTGGCGAATCAGGTCGTAGTCGAGATAGGGCAGCACGCGACTACAGCCCCATCCGCCTCGAATGGGAACGAGGGCTGCAATATCGGAATCGGCAAAAAAATCATTGATATCGGCAGCGCGATCGCCATCTTGTCCGCCTAGGTAGCCGTAGCGATCGCCCACATGGTTTCCCAGACGCGACTCTAGCCCCAATCCGGCCATGGCTTCGACCACAATATCGATCTCTTCTGGGCGAAACGTGGCGCTGGCTGGACTAATGATGCCAACGGTATCGCCCGGTTGCAGGCGGGGCGGTCGGAGATTGGAAAGAGGCTCGGGTACATTGGCGGCGGCGATCGCAGACTTTTTGAATGAGCTAACTACGGACAGTCCGGTCGTTGCCGCAGCTAGGGTAAAAAATTGACGACGATTGATCATGAGTAATGGTTTTGATTGAGAATATTCGCGATCGCCTAACAGCGTAGATGCGTCACTATTACCATGTTTGGTCAGAGCAGTGAGCAAATGCTCTGCTGATCTTATGATGTTGCCGTCTTGTCGGCTGGCGATCGCCCCCTTCGTCGCTCTTGTTTTGCGATCGCACGATGGCAAAAACTGTCCCCTCAATGCCCGGTCGTTGGAGAAGATTGGCGACCATGATGTCATGAGCATCTACACCATTTCTTTTCCCAACTCCGAGTCTCCATCCCTCACGGTCAGCGAGCATCAGCCGTTGGCAGAGGTGCTGACCGTGCAAAATTCACCGATCTTGTTTGGCTGTCGCACGGGAATCTGTGGGACGTGTTTAGTCGAGGTCAGCGGCAATGTGACCCCTCCAGGCGAGGATGAGCGAGAGCTGCTAGAGATCCTGGCTCCGGGTCATCCACAGGCGCGATTAGCCTGCCAGCTTGATCTGACAGGTGATATCGCGATGACTCCTCTGCAATCAGCCTAAGGAGTGTAATCATGACCTTTGAGGATTTTTGGTATGTGGTTGCCCTGAGTTCCCAACTCAAGCCCAACCAGGTGTTGAGTCGCACCGTTTTAGATGAATGGCTGGCGATTTTTCGTGGCGAAGATGGACGACCTGTGGTGTTGCGCGATCGCTGTATGCATCGCAATAGTCGTCTCTCGACCGGACAAGTTTGCAACGGTCAGATTCACTGTCCCTATCATGGCTGGGTCTATGACCAGACCGGGCAGGTGGTAGATGTGCCTGCCGAAGGAAATGCCTGCGCTCACTTACCCAATCGTCGCGCCCTCACCTATGACACCCTTGAACAAGATGGCTACATTTACGTTCGGCTGAAGCAACCCCAAGATTCTCAAGATGACTCGATCCAGCCGTTTCCCATGCCTCACTATGGCGAATCGGGCTGGGCTACCGTGCGCGTCATCAATCGGTTTCAGAACACGGTCACGAACTGTGCCGAAAATTTTATTGACATTCCCCATACGGCTTCTGTGCATCCGGGAGTCTTTCGGACGGCACGACGGCAACTTCTGGAAATGACCGTTGAGCGACGCGACGGATCGGTATTGGTAACCTACGCCAACGAAACCGATAACTTGGGCTGGTTTAGCCGCTTTTTGAATGGCGATCGCCACGAAATCAGCCATACCGACAGCTTTCACATGCCCAACGTGACCAGCGTTCACTATCGAATGGGCGATCGGCGGCAGCTTTTTATTACGAGTCAGTCGGTGCCAGAGACAAATCAGAGCACCCTCGTCTATACCGATGTCACCTACAACTACGGCCTGTGGAACGCCCTAGCGCGGCCTTTTGTCTGGTGGACGGCGCAGCACATCATTCATCAAGACATCGAAATCCTCGCTCGCCAGAATGAAGTAATTCAAAAGTATGGTCAGCAGTTTGCCAACACGCCTGCCGACACGATTCATGTTTTTGTGGAGTCCATTCGCAACAGCCTTGCCGTTGGAGACGATCCGCGCACGTTGCCGACCAAAACCACCACTGTCAAATTTTGGGTTTAAGAATTTTAGGGTTAAGAATTTTAGGGTTAAGAATAATGGTCGTGTTCATCGCATTTGGTCTTTTAGTCGGTGCAACTGCTTTTTCGTCACCGATGTGGCGGTGGAGTGGAGGCGGTAAAAATCGACCCCATCTCTACAGATCTAAACCCTTGATTGACTGGATTTTGGATGGTGCAGGCTTGTTTGTTCAGGGCGTGCTCATCCCCATTCTGCAAATTACGGTGATGTATCATTTGTGGGCGTTGCTGTTGCCCCACGCCCAGGCCAGCCTGAATTTCGGTGTCCTCCCCGCTTTTTTGCTCAGCTTTGTCGGGGTAGACTATCTCTACTACTGGAACCACCGCTGGCTCCACAGTTCAAGAGCTTGGCCCATCCACAAGATTCACCACACCGTGACCCAGATGGACGTACTGGGAACCTCCCGAAATACGCTGTGGAGCAGTTTCTTCATCGTGTATCTGTGGGTTCATGCCCTGATGATTTATTTGCTGAGCGATCCGACGGGCTATATCCTCGGAGTTAGCCTCACTTCTGCCTTAGATTTGTGGCGACATAGCCGCTTTAGCCCGGTTCCATCCAGTATTTTCTACCGGATTCTGGCTCCCTGGCTGATGCTGCCCCAAGACCATGCTCACCATCATCAAAGGGCGGACGATCAAAGGATAGACGATCAGATAGTGGACGATAAATTCGGTGCTGGCTTGCCTCGGCATAGCCCGCATTGCTCACCCCAACCGTGCAACTTTGGCGCAAATCTGAAGCTTTGGGATCGCCTGCACCACACCTACAAACCATCGACTCGCTATCCCAGACAGCTCGGAACCACGACGAATCTATCTCTCGTTCGTCAGCTCCTATTCCCGTTTTAGAAAAGGCTAGATGTAGGTCAATGACCCGTCATTTGGCATCTCGTCAATCATTACCCCATCAATCATTAGCTGCTGCTAGCTGCAAGAGCAGACTGTATCTGGCCGACGCGGGGAAAACTGGGCAAGTCTAGGTGAGTAATGCGACGATTGCGCACGGCAAGGCGATAGCTGACGCTCTGAAGCTCGGCGTGGAGCTGCCGATTTTCGCGCTGAATATGAGCAATTTTCTCTTTGATGGGAATCATCCGCTCCGCAAATTTTTCTTTGTAGATGCGGGGCATTTCTTGCACGACTTTTTCCAGCATCTCTGAGCGATCGCCCAGCTCTTGCGCTGACTGTCGCAACACAGTAATCTCTGTATCGCGCTCTGCAAGCTGCTCTTGATAGAACGTCACTTGCTGCTCTACGCCCTTGAGCTGATCTCGAAGCGCCCGCACTTCAGCTTGGTGGCGCTCTGACACTTCGGGCTGAGGCGTAAAGTCGGCGTTGCCCTTGACCAATCGAAAGAGTTCTTGAGACAGTTGCTGAACCAACTGGTCGCGCATGGATAGCTCTTCATGCAAACGCACGACTTCGGCCTGAAGCTCGGCAGACTTAGGGGCGGGAATTTGGGTCACGATGCTACTCCACGAAAAACTGACGTCAGAATGAAGCGTTGAAAAATGAAATGCCTTGGGAATCAAATCATTTGAAGCTGGTACGTTCAAAGACTTGATTCGTGTCATTCAACCCACTAAAGACAATCCACTAAAGACTAAAAGCATGTGGGATGCCCAATTATATAGCGGTTGGCCATAATTTAGCACCTTTCACGACAGATGCCCCGATTTACGACTGCTCTGCGTCAAAAGCCCTGCTCAACGCTTGCCGCCCTAAAGCTTGCCGCTATAACAACAACACATGACAACAATTGACGCCACACCCACTATCCAAACCACTCGTCGTAGATGTCTTGATAGCGACCCGTCTCAAACAGCCGCAGCAGCGCCCCATTGATGGCTTCTCGATAAAGACTCTGGTCTTGCAGCGCCATGCCGTAATTGATTTCTTGAAAGGGCGCGCCGACGAGTTTAACCTTACCTCTGCCTTCGTGAGATGCGTAATATATCAACACGGGAGCGTCATAGACCACGGCATCGACCTGTTTTGACAAGAGGGCATCCAAAATTTCGTCCTGAGTGTCATAACTTTTGAACGACAAGTTGGTCTGAAACGAGAGGTACTCTTCAGCGGCACTGTTTGATGCGGTGGCAAGGCTCTTGCCTGGGAGGTCGGTAAACCCGTTAATTTGCCCCTGCAAGCCTTGTACGGTAAAGGTTGTTGCAACGCTGGCGGTAAAGTAAGCGAATATAAAATAGCCAGAGAACATCCAGATCAGCCCAAAAAAACGTCCGAGCGGACGAATAGGAATCTTATCTCCATAGCCGACGGTGGTCACGGTGACGGCGGCCCACCAAAATGCTTCCCAAATGCCGTGGGCGTAGTCACTTGGGAACTGGGAATTGTGCTGATGCTCTGACCACCAAATGAGGTGGGCGACAAAGACCAAGATCAGGATGAAGCTGCCGAGGATGATGTAAAGCTGGGGCGATCGCACCAGTACAACTAAGATGACCCAAATCATTTCTAAGGGAGTGCTTTGGGTTTGCAGCACCATAATTTGCAAGCCCGACTGGTAATAGGGGTGCGAAAAGTCTAGTGTTGCTTCGCGCTGAGAGGTAATGCCAAGACCTGCGATCGCCACATCCGCTGCCCCTCGTTCAACATCGTCTAGCAGCTTGGCAACGGAGTTGACCCCGACCAATTCGTAGGTTGCACCCAAATCTTCTGCGATCGCATTCCAGAGATCGATGCTGAAGCCTTGGTATTGGCGATTGTCGTAGGAGACGAACGGCTCCACGATTTTGGTCACGACTCGCAGCGTTTGATCGGTGAACAAGTCTGAGTCTTGAGGCTCAGGGGCGATCGCCCCAATTTCTTCAGCAGCATCCTCACGAGTTGCCACCAGAGGAACCTGTAGAGCCATTTCTAGCCAGCGATCGACCCGCTCTCGATTGGCCTGAATCCATTCTTCGGCATGGAGCTGAATATCTGTGGTCGAGTCTTCGCCCTGAAGCATCTGCGCATTTTGAGCCGCAATATCTTCGAGCGGAATCTCGACCTGCTCTAGCAGCGATCGCACCCGAGGATGGCGATCGAGAAATGCCGTATTTGCCACAGCCCGAATGTCGTTGCGCGGAAACCCTAAGTCGCAGGGATCGGAGACACACCCTGCGATCCCGGTCATGATGGTTTCGCTTTCAAGCTCCTGCTGATCGGGCGGCAAACTGGGATAGGGCACTTCCAGCCACACCACATCTTGCCCCGGCACAAACTGGCTGCCTGTCCAGTTGGGTGTCCAGGTGTAAAACAAAATCGGCAGCCCTTGGCGATACCGATCGAGCAAGTCTTCCATCAACGGCGTATAGTCGCCCTGGATATGCTCTACGGTGTCATTGAGACCGTAGACATCCAGATGATGATTGACAACCTCAGCGCAGCTCCATCCTTCATTGCAGCCGATCAGATCGGCTTTGCCGTTGCCATCGACATCGAACCGACGAGCCAGGGTCGGGTTTTGCAAATCTTCTAGCGTTTTAATGTTAAATTGCTGGGCTGAAGCGAGGTCGATTTGATAGCCCTGGAGGGCACCGTCTCGAACCTCAAAGCCAATCGGCTCTAGTTTGTTGGCGATCGCCTCAGCAGTCAGTAGAGAATTATGCTGCGGGAACCACCCATTCACCCAAAAATCCACGGTTCCATCTGCGGCTTGTTGATAGAACTCCTCATTATCCATGGTTCGGGGTTCATTCATGGAATAGCCCAGTTCCTGCAAAAGCTGCTTGTACACCTCAGCCTGAAACCAGCCTGTGTCCCATGTCGCACGAGCTATCGATATCGGTTGAGACTGGCTCGCGGCAGAAAAACTCAGCCCTCCAATCCCAAGAGCGAAAACAAACCCAATGAGGACAGCAGCCAAAACAGAATAGGGCGATCGCACAGGCATTTTAGAGCGCAGCCTTAAATTGAAAAGAAACTATTGCGATGAGTCGATCGTCTCTGGTGTCGCCACTGCATCCGTGGATCTTCCATAAAACTCGATGCGGTAATCGCTAATTGCTATGCCTGTAACGGCTTCAACTTGCTTGATAATATCGTCTGGAAGCTGGACGTGAATGTCCATAATTTTGTTGGTGTCTAGGCAATTGACATGGCTATGGGAATCGCTAATGTTGCCATAGAGACGACCATCTGAACGCTCAATGCACTCAATAATATTTTGGTTGGAAAGAGCTTCGAGGTTTTGGTAGACCGACGTATGACCAATATCGCGCCCTTGTCGGTTGAGGCGATCGTAGATTTCCCGTGCAGAAAGATGCTCCTGCGCTTGCCAGAGTAACTCTAAAATATACTGCCGCTGCTTACTCAAGCGCATTCCCAAAACCTGGCAACGTTCCAAGGCGTCGCTTAAAGATCGGATGGGTTTTTGCGTTGTACTGTGGGATGTCGAATGTTGAGACGTTGGGCGTTGAGAAACTGTGTCGATCTTCATAGAACTTTGCTCAGTCACGATCAATCAATAAAAAGAGATGTCCACAAAAATCTAAAGGAAATGCGGCACGTCTATCCGCTACTTCTATGATGAAACAAGGGTTAGGGTAAAATGTGGAGTGAAAAAATCAAGACTTAAATCTCTTGGGGAGGAAATCGACCCAAAAGCGCTAACCCGACAACACCATTGCGCATCTTTAAATCTGTGCCAGATATGATTGAGCCTTTTCGATTTGGCTCTATTTTGATTTAGCCCAACATAAATCTGTCTAAAATTAAGTCTGTATCGATGAATCTTGGTTCACGCTTATGCGAACTCAGTTCAACTTTACTTTATACGGTATACGTTAGCGTAGAATCTCGTATCATGTCTACGAAGTCTTAAGCCGTGGTAGACCTTGCCTCTCACTTCATTGGGTTTCATTGTGAGGGGTGAATTGCCTCCAGTTCACTCAAAACTCATTCACTTGAGAGTTCTAGGCGCGTTGATTTGGGCGCGTTGATTTGGGCGCATTGAGAATACTAAGCGCAGGCTGAGCAAGCCAAATTGCGTTCATTCACTCAGGTAGATTAGGCCAAACCCACTACTCTGCAAAGCCTTCAGTTTCATCTGCTGTTTATTTTCACAGGGCTAATCCCTCTGATATGACTGTTTCAATCACTCTGAATTCAGACACCATCCATCAGCTCGACCTCACCCCTGTGAAAGAGCATGTCGATCTTTGGCTAGAGTCAGGGGCGATCGCCACCCATGCATCAGACATCCAGTTTGACCTCGACTACCCAAGAGAACCGACCGATCCCCGAGAGATTTCCGAAGTACCCGAAATCCGCTTGTGGTTCATTTGCTTAGATGCCTATTACCCCTGGATGCCGTACCTCCTCGATTGGGAAGCAGGCGAACTATCGCGATATGCTGCCATGTTGATTCCCCATCAATTCAGTCGATCTGAAGGCATTCAATATAATCCAGAGGCGTTAGAAATTTTTGTGATGCAAAAGGTGTTTGTGTTGGTCGCCTGGATGCAAAAGCATGAGATTTCTGGACGCAATCGACTGAAGCAAATGACCACGATGTTGGGCTATGAGCTGGATGACAGCTTCTTCGATCTCATTAAAATGTAGAAGCTGGTTGAAGCCTGTCGTTCACGCTGACCGAGTCGTGTAGGCACTTTCACCCAATTCTTGATTAGCATCTCTCAGACGACATCTGCGGTATTGATGGGAGCAACGACATGAGGCAATCTAAGCCAAAGCAAACGACAAAAAGAAAGCAAACAACAAAGAAAAAGCGCACCAATAAGCGCATTAAGCATTCTCGCTCCCAGTCACCTCTTCAAACAGAATGCCTAGTTCGAGAAAGTCGCCGTGCCAAGCATGTCTCGATCAAAATCTCGACCTGGGGCGAGGTAGAAGTTGTGGTGCCCGTAGGGTTTGATCAAAAACAGCTGCCTGACATTCTGAGCAGACGAGAAGAATGGATTCAGTCAACGCGACAGCGGATGCTAGCCGAGCGAGCGAAGACCAGCGATGAAACCCATGCAGAACGCCCCCATGAGATTGCACTGCGCTCTATAGACGAAACATGGACGATTCACTACGATGTGGGTTCTAGCTCTGGCGTCACAGCGACGATTACCGATCCGTGCCAGCTCTCTCTGAGCGGTCATGTAGATCAGGTGTCGCTATGCCAGTCTGTTCTGAGTCAATGGATTCGAAGCTCTGCCGAATATCATCTCCTGCGTCAGTTGAATGATATTAGCCAAAAAAGTGGCTTACCCTATCGCAATCTGACCGTCCGCCGTCAAAAAACACGATGGGGAAGCTGCTCCAATCAACACAATATTAATCTCAACGATAAGCTGTTATTTCTGCCGTCAGAGCTGGTGCGCTACGTGCTGGTGCATGAGCTGTGCCACACCATTCACCTCAATCACTCAAAGCAGTTTTGGGCGCTAGTCGCTCAGCATGAACCAGACTATCGCCACCTCGATCGAGAGCTGCGTACTGCTTGGCGTTATGTGCCCCAATGGCTCGAAATGCGATGAGGCGAATTGGCGATCGCCAATTCGCCTCAATTCACCCGCTCAGGCCGCGTCAATCAGACCCACGCAATAAAGCCAAATCAATTAATATCGCCACCGCGCTTTGTAGCCTCGTGCATCAATGTGGGTAAAGCTGCTGGCGCTGGCTAGACCACCCCGAGACCCCCACCAGGCTTCAATGCGGCTGTTGACTTCAAAGGGAGAGATACCACTGACTTGAAAATCAACTGCATCACCCACCATGTGACGGCTTCTGCGAGACCCTCCAACACGGCTGTTGGTCACCGGATCTCGATACCATGAGGTTACGGTAATGGAGCGATCGCCCAAATATGCCCGCACTTCCTGCATCACATCAGCAATTCTCAAAATCCCGTACACGACTTCCTTATTGGCAGGAATGCGAGTGCCGTTTTTGGTCGCCTCAGACCAGGTAAAATTGCCTCCCTTGAGAATGGGATCGCTCAAGAAGAAAGTGCTCTTGTAGCCTGGTAGCTTGAATGGGCCAGTCTTCGGTGGCCCCGTATCTTCATCATCAACAGGATTATTGTCTGGCTCATTGCCTTGAATATCGACATGCCCTGTGAAGACATACCAGGTACCAATTTGACCCTGGTCATCTCTAACTTTGGCCTTAACATGCTTAGCAGGTGCTCGCTCATGTTCAATAATTTCAAACTTGCGGCCTGCTGGAATCGCTTGTTTTTTGTCTTCGTCTAGCTCTGTTGATTGGCGAGGTTCTAGCTTAAAAATCGTATCGCTCAGCACAGTTAGTTCCATAACCTATCCCGATCCCCGGCAAATGCGTAACGTTAGGCTTGAATTGGAGTTTTTGCCACTCCGCAGACAAACTAATAGATGTAAGTCAGTCTAGACCTAAGATTCCCAATATTACTAGTCCAAATGCATTTTCATCTGGAAAGGTTAAAGTCGTAGAAACTCCAGCCCAACACAGACTGCCATGACACAAATCAGAACCTGCCAAGAGGTCATGGAGTAACTGAAAAGTTTGAAAATGGGCGGTACTGGACTCGAACCAGTGACATCCTGCTTGTAAGGCAGGCGCTCTACCAACTGAGCTAACCGCCCGATCTCTTTTGGGCTTCTTACTGTTGCTTGATCCCCAGTGTCCAATGAATGTGGACAACAAGAAACAGAACAATCTCAAACACAGTTATCAACTATAGCAGATGAATGCTATCAAATTTCCCAACTCCTGTTACGATGCAGCAATACATTTGTCTTGTGAATAAATCTGGCGTCCATGCCATCAGGTAAAACTCACGATCGCATCACCCTTTGGAGCCTGCCCCTTGTGGCTGGGCTAACTCTCGTGAGAACTCGCAGCAGCAGCCTCACTCTCGTTGTCTTAGCCGGATACTTGTTTGGCGCACTCATGTTGGGGCCTGATTTAGATACCCGTTCCATTCATTACAAACGCTGGGGTGTCTTGCGATGGATTTGGATTCCCTACCGGGGCAGCTTAAAACATCGATCGATTCTCTCCCATGGGCCTTTTGTCGGAACCCTGCTGCGTGTCATTTACGTTTTGGCTTGGGGATTTGTGCTCGGCATGGGGGCGATCGCCATTGCCAACGATTTGTTGCAATGGGGCTGGACTTGGAACGATATTTCGACCTTCTTGGTCACCTTCATCGAACAAAACCCAATCAGCTGGGTCGCTTTGCTGATTGGGCTTGAGTTAGGTGCTTTCAGTCATTATCTTGCCGATTGGGGCGTATCTTCTTATAAGCGCGTTCGAAAGCATTATCCCAAAGAGGGTCTCCGGGCGTTGCGACTGATTGCAGGGACTCCAACTCGAAAGCGCAAGAGCCGCAAGAAGAAAAAGTAATCAGGACTTTCGCATTTTGTTGAAATTGTGGGCGCGCCGCGCCCACAATTTCAACGAGTTTACTCAGGGTTAGGCGAGTTGTGCGTAAGTCCTGAGTAATAACGGGTTGATTCACAAGCCTAGAAATACTGATCTTTAGCTGATCTTTTGTGACGTTACTTTTTTGTAGACCAAAGATTACTGATAAAACTTTAGAAAAGGTCTCAAAGTGATTTAGAAGGCCCTAACAACAATGGACGAATCCAAGCAAATTCGTGCTTATTGGATGAATATGATCTAAGCTGGTGGTACTTTCGAGAGGCATGAGGCATTGAAGAGTTCCTGTTCTATGCCAATCTATTTGCCTGCCTCTGTGTTGTCTAATTACGTCACACCACAATCAACATGAAGAGCGATGTCGATCTGATCAAACGCCTCAGCCCAAGTGCAATGGATCAGATCATGCTGTACCTTGCATTTAGCGCCATGAGAACGAGTGGGCATCGGCACGGGGCATTTTTAGATGCTGCTGCGACAGCCGCAAAGTGCGCCATCTATACAACCTACTTAGAGCAGGGTCAAAACCTGCGCATGACCGGGCACTTGCACCACATCGAGCCAAAGCGTGTCAAGGTCATTGTCGAAGAGGTGCGTTTAGCACTCACTGAAGGAAAGCTGCTCAAGATGCTGGGGTCGCAAGAACCTCGGTATTTGATTCAGCTTCCCTATGTGTGGACAGAGCGTTACCCGTGGCAGCCTGGGCGATCGCGCGTGCCTGGGTCAAGCCTCACCCCCCAAGAAAAGCGTCAAATTGAGGAAAAACTACCGCCTCACTTGCCCGACGCCCAGTTAATCAATTCTTTCCAATTTATGGAGCTGATTGAGTTCCTCCATGCTCGCTCTCAAGAAGACTTGCCTGTCGAGCGACAAATGCCTTTAAGTGAAGCTCTGGCGAAGCATATTGAGCGCCGTTTTCTTTATTCGGGCACGGTGACGCGGGTTGACTGCCCTTGGGGAATGCCGTTCTTCGCTCTGACTCGCTCTACTTATTCTCCCGCGAATGATGAAGAGCGCACTTACATCATGGTGGAAGACACCGCTCGGTACTTCCGCATGATGCGAGATTGGGCCGAACGCAAACCCCAAAGCGTCCGCATTTTAGAGGAGCTGGATATTCCACCTGAGCGGATTGATCGGGCCATTGAAGAATTAGACGAAGTCATTCGAGAATGGGCAGACCGATACCACGAGGCGGGCGGACAAAACTTTGTGCTTCAAATGGCGTTTGGGCCATTAGATCAAGACACCTAGTCGCTCAAAATTGAGGCGTGACGTATGGAAATGCTGAGGCTAATCGGAGGCATGTTGACAGCCATCGATTAAGATCTATGTATTGTCAGAAACCACCCAATTTTGTGCAGAGCTTTTCCGACTATGGCGTTAGCGACTCCCACTCCACTGACTCGACTCCCTGAACCTGCTCAGCCCCACATTCCCAACGAGCGAGAATGGCGGGCGATCGCCCGTGAGTTTGAGGAGGCTCTAGGGAAGCGAGCAGTCGTGCGCCGCAAAGAAGAGTTGCTAGTCTACGAATGTGACGGCCTGACCAGCTATCGCCAGCGTCCGGCCCTGGTGGTCTTACCTCGCACCACTGAACAGGTCGCTGCTGCCGTAAAAATTTGCGATCGCCACAATATTGCATTCATTGCACGGGGAGCGGGCACAGGTCTATCGGGAGGAGCATTGCCCATCGAACACTGTGTTCTCATCGTCACAGCTTTGATGAATCGTGTCTTAGAAACAGACTTCGACAACCAGCGTATTGTCGTACAACCTGGCGTTATCAATAACTGGGTGACCCAGGCAGTCAGCGGATCTGGCTTTTACTATGCCCCTGATCCGTCGAGCCAGAGTGTTTGCTCTATCGGTGGCAACGTTGCCGAAAATTCAGGCGGGGTTCACTGCCTCAAATATGGGGTGACGACCAATCATGTTTTGGGGCTGAAGCTGGTGTTGCCCGATGGCTCCATCGTGGATGTGGGTGGCAAAGTGCCAGAAATGCCAGGATATGACCTCACAGGAATTTTTGTCGGGTCAGAAGGCACCCTCGGCATCGCCACCGAAATCACCTTAAAAATTCTCAAAGCTCCAGAATCGATCTACGTTTTGTTAGCCGATTTCCCCAGTGTAGAAACAGCAGGCCAGACCGTATCAGATGTGATTAGCACAGGCATCATTCCCGCAGGCATGGAAATGATGGACAACTTCAGCATCAACGCGGTAGAGGATGTCGTTGCGACCCAGTGTTACCCGCGTGATGCCGCCGCAATTTTGTTGATTGAGCTGGACGGGTTAGCGGTGGAAGTCACTGAAAATATTCGCCGGGTAGAGGAGATTTGTCGCAACAATGGCGCTCGCAGTACCCGCACGGCCAGCGATCCCCAAGAGCGATTGACGCTGTGGAAAGGCCGCAAGGCAGCATTTGCGGCCATGGGTAAAATCAGCCCTGACTACTATG
>JBARXP010000287.1:0-1807 GCA_049647405.1 Elainellaceae cyanobacterium
GATGTGCCGCGTTTTACAACCAGCATATCGGGGGTAACGCCCCGTGCTTCGAACGCCGACTTGATCTGATCAGCCGTATCTGTGCCACGCTGACGCCCAGAAGAGGCGTTCAGAATGACCGTAACGCGATTTGAGTTCATAATATTTCACCTGCCATGCGACTGAAAACGCACGGCAGGTCATAAAGTTCACGACCGGGTCGGAAACTTAGCTTTTGCGCGCGACCGGCAGGCCGGAGTAGATGGTCTTGTCGACCTGAACAGAAATTCTGCCGTCGTCCATCGCTGCGACGAAGGTTCCTTGAACTGATACACAGCTACCTAAAGAAATCGTTCTCAACACCCTATTTCCTCCCCAGAAAATCCAGATGTTTTTTTTATAGCCTAGAATTTATAAAAAATACATAAAAAGTTCACCAAAAGTGACCAAAATATATGCAAAATTGAAATATTATTGCGTAAAATTTAGATCCAATCGCGCAGTATCGGGATCAATGGCACATCGGCGGCCGGCATTGGGAAGTCTTTCATGGCGGTTGGCCTGACCCAACGCAGCGCCTGACCCTCCCGCGACATGGGCGTTCCCTCCCACTTGCGGCAGGCAAACAGCGGCATGAGAAGGTGAAAATCATCGTAGGAATGGCTGGCGAAGGTCAGCGGCGCGAGGCATGATGCCCATGTATTGATGCCAAGCTCTTCTTCCAGTTCGCGGATCAGGGCCACTTCTGGCGTTTCTCCGGGCTCGACTTTCCCGCCGGGAAACTCCCAAACACCTTCCATCGACTTGCCCTTTGGTCGTTGCGCCAAAAGGACGCGACCGTCGACATCGATCAACGCGACTGCGGAAACCAGAACGATCTTCATGCGGCAGACACTCGACGCATCAGGACCGGTAGTCGGCATTGATGTCGATGTAACCGTGGGTCAGATCACAGGTCCAGACGGTGGCCTTGCCGCTGCCAAGTCCGATGTCGACACCGATTTCGATGTTCTGCCCCTTCATGTGCGCGGCTGCATCTTCTTCTGAATAGGACGCACTGCGCCATCCGTCCTTGGCGACTTCTACGTCGCCGAAACGGATCGACAGGCGATCCCGATCTGCTGCTGCCCCGGATTTCCCGATGGCCATGACCACCCGGCCCCAATTCGCATCCTGACCTGCGATTGCGGTCTTTATCAGGGGCGAATTGGCAATTGCCATCGCATGAACCTTTGCGTCGGCATCATTGGCGGCACCGGTGACGGTAATCTCAACAAACTTGGTTGCCCCTTCGCCGTCCTGCACGACCTGATGCGCAAGGTTCAGCATGACATTGTGCAGCGCCTCGCTGAAGTTTTCATCCTCGCTGACGTCCACGCTTGCGGTCCCCGTCGCTGCCATGATCAGGCTGTCGGAAGTCGAGGTGTCACTGTCGACAGTGATGCAGTTGAACGTCGTGTCGGTATGCGCCGACAGCATCCTCTGCAACGCGTCTTGCGACACCTTGGCGTCCGTAAAGATGTAGACCAACATCGTCGCCATATCTGGCGCGATCATGCCCGACCCTTTTGCGATCCCGGCAATGGATACCGTTTGGCCGTCGATAACGACCTGCGCGCTTGCGCCTTTGGGGAAGGTATCGGTGGTCATGATTGCTTTGGCCGCTTCCGTGATCCCATCAGCGGACAGTTTCGATGACAAATCGGACAGCACCCGGATGATGCGATCATGGGGCAGGGGTTCGCCTATCACGCCGGTAGAAGACGTGAAGACGCGCGATTGCGGTACATCGCAAGTGGTCGCGACGGCTGCGGTGATTGCTTCGACT
>JBARXP010000288.1:0-11611 GCA_049647405.1 Elainellaceae cyanobacterium
TCACCGATAAGCGCAAAATTCGACAGCTATTGACGCCAGAAGTCTCGCGTCTCAAGACCGATATCAACTTATTGCTGGAAGACGGCAGTAGAAAGCTGAAGGAAAAATTTCCCGAAAAGAAGGGCATTTTGCTGATTTTGGACGGTTTAGATAAATGTCCGCCCAATGTAGCAACTCGCTTGTTCTTTGATTACGCGTCGCAAATGCAGGAGTTGCACTGCGTCATTATCTACACGGTTCCGATTGCAACTCTATATACTCAGCGGGGCATTGGCACGGCGTTTGGCAATCCTCACATTGTGCCGATGATCAACGTGTATCAATATGATCGCGATACCCTCGACTTGGAGTACAACCTACAGGGGCTGAACTCGATCGCCAGCATGATTGAAAAGCGAGTGAACACCACAGCTATTTTTGACCATCGAGACTTGCTGCTAGAGATGGCAAAGGCCAGCGGGGGGCATGTGCGCCACATGATGCAGATGATGCGCGATGCCTGCATTCATGCCATTGGGATGGGGCGATCTAAAATTCAGGCTGACAATGTGACTTATGCTGCCAAGCAGCTTCAGTTTCGGTTTGAGCGAGCCACCCCTCGCACCCATTATTCAGAACTGGCGAAGATCGCCGTGCAAAAAGAAATAACCGACGACGCCATCGGTCAAGAGCTGCTATTCAGCACAGCCGTTCTGGAGTATAACGGGGATAATCGTTGGGTTTATCCTCATCCGGTGGTGCGGCGTAGTGAACTCTTTAAGCGGGCACTCGAATACATTCAATCGTAATTCAGAAATTCCAGAGTTTCTGGGCCTCAATCTTGAAGCGCTGCGGGGGCTGGCAAATTTTGCCGATCTGTCGGAGGGGTTTACCATTGCCTTTGCGGAAATAGGCTTTGCTGCTGACGCTGAGATCTTGATTGCAGCAGTGAAACAGCGCCCCGAATGTCAGACTGTCCAGTTTGAAGTTTTAGACTTTTCTGAGCGTCAGATTGATTCATTATTAACTGAGCTGACTCAATCACTATCGACAATTGAGATTGAGCCTGATAAAAAACTCGTACTCGTTATTCGAGGACTCGAAAAATCAATTGGAGCTGTCATTGAATATCCTCTCTTTTTGCAGGATCTCAACTTCGTGCGCGATGCCCTAGCACGTCGAGTTCATCACCCTATGATTTTTGTGTTGCCGAAATATGCGCTGAAGCGGCTGGCACAGCGCGCCAAGGATTTTTGGGCCTGGGCTTCAACAGTGTTTGAGTTTCGGACAGATCGGCAACGAATTGAGACTGTACAAACTGGAATATCGTATTCAGATCAACTATTTAACGGCGATCTCAAGCCCGTTAAACAGAGTCGCATTGACGAGCTTCATAGCCTTTTGGAAGAATATGCCCCGAAAGAACACGATAAAGATGGAGCCAATGCGGATATTCGTTTAGATATCTTGCTGGAATTGGGAAATGCTTATCTGAGTCTTGCCGATATGAATCGGTCGAATCGATGCTTTCAGAAGGCTCTGAACCTAGCAAGGGTTAGCCAAAATCGTCGAGCAGAAGCACCTGCTTTATTAGGGTTGGGTAAGACCCTGCGATTTGCCAAAAGACCTCTAGATGCCGTGTCGAATTATGAGCAGGCGTTGACGATTTATCGTGAGATGGGCAATCGGCTCGGTGAAGCCAACACGCTGCAAGAGATGGGAAACGTTCATCAAGCTCTCAATCAAAGTCGTGAAGCTCTATCAAATTATCAGCAAGCATTGGCAATCTATCGCGATGTCAATGACCATCCCGCTGTCGCCTCCAGTTTGAACAATCTCGCGTTGTTATATCAATCGCAATGGCGCTATGAGGAGGCCGCACCCTATTTTCTGCAAGCCTTAGAGATAAGGCGAGAGCTGTTTGGCAACGACCATCCCGATATCGCTACCAGTTTGAACGATCTCGCGTTGTTATATCACTCGCAGGGACGCTACAGCGAGGCCGAACCCCTCTACCGCGACGCCCTAGCGCTGCGCCAACGGCTGTTTGGCAACGACCATCCCGCTGTGGCTACCAGTCTCAACAATCTCGCGGGTCTATATGACTCGCAGGGACGCTACAGCGAGGCCGAACCCCTCTACCGCGACTCCTTGGCGCTGAAACAACGGCTGTTGGGCGAGGAGCATCCCGATGTGGCCACCAGTCTCAACAATCTCGCGGCATTATATGACTCGCAGGGACGCTACAGCGAGGCCGAACCACTCTTCCTCGACGCCCTAGCGCTGCGCCAACGGCTGTTGGGCAACGACCATCCCGATGTGGCTACCAGTCTCAACAATCTCGCGGGTCTATATGACTCGCAGGGACGCTACAGCGAGGCCGAACCCCTCTACCGCGACGCCCTGGCGCTGCGCCAACGGCTGTTGGGCAACGACCATCCCGATGTGGCCACCAGTCTCAACAATCTCGCGGGATTATATCGGTCGCAGGGACGCTACAGCGAGGCCGAACCCTTAGCAATTCGGGCGTTGCAAATTAGCATCCATACCTTGGGGCAAGACCATCCTGATGTGGGGATTCGTTTAGGGAACCTAGCGTCGTTGAAAGTAGCACAAGGAAAGTTGGAGGATGTCGAGTCCATGTTTTTGCAGGCTCTCAGCATTTTCATCAACGCTGTCGGTTCTGATCATCCTTATACCAACACAACTATGAATCGCTTGGCCAACTTTATTGCAACTGTGCTGAAAGCAGGGCAAGCTGACATTCTCTCAGACCACCCAATCACTCAAGCGCTCTTGCAACAGATCCAGTCTTAACAAAGCAGTGTGCCCACTAAAAAGGTGTCCTAAATGGTTAGGACACCCCCACGCAATATTGCGCTCTAAACCCTATGCTGCAACGAGACTGAACCCTTTGCTCTAAGGTTTACTTAGCCTCACGGCTAGCCGTTTGAATATAGAGAATCAACAAAAAGACAGTCGGAACAAGCACAAAGAGAATACTTGCGACAAAGCCTAAATCATTCGTCTGCATTGAACCCAGCCTCTACAAGAGAACTACTGAATAGATATGTATAAAATACCATCTATCTCTACCTTAAGGGATCAGAGCCGCGCTTGATGCATACCGTTCTCAACTTGACGGATTCGCCCCATCAAATCCGCTAGATTATTAAAGGCAGAGGGCAGGAGATAGTGCCGTGGGTGCATGAGCAGCCTCAGCCAGCGGCACTTAGCGCCTTAAATTTAGAACCACAAATTAGAACCACAAATTCAGGAATGCATTCGAGAACATCGTCATGACCACGACCATCACATTTGCCGATCACAAACACTACACCCGCGATCGCAACCTTTGGATCAACGGGGCAGCGCTGGCTTACACCTTTGGCGGCTATGGAGTGGCGATCGCCCTCCTGCTGTCTCCCTCGTGGCTGCTGAATGGGCTGGGCGTGCTGCTGCTGACCCACACGCTCATGTGGGCGGCCTATTTTGTCCATGACTGCATCCACGGCACGGTGTTTCAAAAGCAGCGGTGGAATGAGGTCTTGGGGCAAGCGCTGTTGTTTCTCACGGGCTCGTGCTACTGCCGCTACAAGCATCTCGCACGGGCACACCTGGCGCACCACAAAAATCGAGCTGACTTTTCATCTTTTTCGCTGCCTGAGTTTTTGCGATCGCTGCCCCAACCTGTTCTCCGCCTGATCATTGTGTCGGAATGGCTCTATCTGCCCGCGATCAATTTCATCCAGCGGTGGATGGCGGCGCTGGCTCCGTTTTTTGGCGAAGCCCGCAAAGACGAACGCCTGAAAAATGGGCTGCTGCTGCTGGTGCGGGGATCGCTGTTTACGCTGCTGGCGCTGACTTCGCCTAAGGCTCTGGTGCTTTACTTCGTGGCCTATGTCAGCTTGATTAATATCCTCAGATTTCTCGACTGCTTTCAGCACACCTACACCGTGTTTCGCTGGGATGAGCCTCTGCCCAACTACGACCTCCAGCACGAGGAGGTGAACACTTTCTCAAATATTTTGTCTCAGCGCCATCCACTGCTCAATCTCATCTTTCTCAACTTTGGCTACCACAACGCCCACCATCGGGTGGTGCGCTGCCCTTGGTATCTGCTGCCCCAGCTCGACGCCGAACTCTACGATCGCGACTATCGCCAAACGGTGACGCTGCCTCGGCTGGTCGGAAACTATCACCGCTTTCGCGTGACGCGGCTGTTTGAAGGTCAGGGCGCGGTGGTTGATGCGCCAGAAGGGTCTTTGGATCTGAATCAGTTTGTGGGTGCAGTCGGGGTTTCTTTTTTGGTGCAGCGCGAAGGATGAGTGGGCAAATATTTGTTAGGAGCGCACAGCCGTGCGCCCCTACCGCCCCCTACCCTGTGTTGTGCGTTATTACCCAATGGCTTCAGATGGCTTCAGACCAAATATCGTGGGCTTGGAGCAGTTGGTCTGCGCTCATGCCGTAGTCGAACGCCTCTGCATGGGTGTTGATCAGGTATTCCACGAACCGGGTGATGAAGGCACGTTGTTCTGGGGTGCAGGCCAGAAAGCAACGATTTTGGTTGCCGTCCCAGATCAGATGAAACAGGAGCTGATCCCCATAGAAAAAATCGGGATGGTCGATGCTTTCGAGGGTAAGGCGAACCATGGCCGGAAAGTAGTATTTCAGACCCTCCGGCGTCACTCCACACAGAGGGTCCCAACTGGGGTAGCCAAGCTGTTCTAGGCCGATAGAATCTACGTCATAGTGGCATAGGGTTTCATCATGTTCGGCGCATTCGCAGCAGTGGCGATAGTTGTTGAAATGTTCTGGCTTCGGGAGATTAAAGAGTTGCTTGGCCTGCTGTACCCAGTCCATTCCCTAACCTCTCCCGATTTTCAGTCTCTACTTGGCGTCTCGCTCGATCGGTGGCGCTGGGGGTGCGTCGTCTGGTGTGGCCGCAGCCGATGGGGACGGCACGGTCGATGCTGAACTCGATGGCATATTTCCAGTGGTCGAGCCGTTTGGCGAAGACATCAACAGATTTTTGACTTGACCAATCACAGAACCCAGCTTGCCTTCATCCATCAGGGAGTTGATCAGCTCTAGGCCGCTGGTCGAAAGCAACAGCTTGTTGATATCTCCCGCTGCACCATTGCCGTTGCCATTGCCGCCGGGAAAGGAATAGATGCGGGCGTCGCCCAAGACTCCAGGCTGGGGAGCCAGAGCTTGCAGCACTTCGGGCAGGCGATCGGCGATGTCGGGCCAGAGCGTGGTGAGCACCTCAGCCGTCAGGTTGGCATTGCTGATCACATTCTTAGCGTCGAGTTTGGCCTGAATTCCCTCGGCTTCAGCCAGGGCTTTGTCGCGTTCGGCCATGGCTAGGGTACGGATGGCTTCGGCTTCAAGATCAGCGGCCTGCTTAGCGATTTCGGCCTGCCGACGACGACGGAAGGCATCGATTTCCACCACGTTTTGCTCAGAAATTCGCTGTCTCTCGGCGTTTTGCTCGGCTTCGATGAGAGACAATTTTTTCTGTCGTTCGGCTACCTCCACTTCGCTGGCGGTGGCAACCCCAGATTCGGCCTGGGCTCGTTCTGCTTCGGCTAAGAAGCTTTCCTGGCGCTTTTTGGCAATGGCGATCGCCACATCTTCTTGGGCAATCCTGGCCAGCCGCTCTGACTCGGCCACCTGCACTTGCGCTTCGAGGGTGTTTGAGTCCACCATTTTCTTGCGGTTAATTTCAGCCAGCTCAGACTCTTGCTGCTGGAGCGCTTGCGCCACTCTGAACTTCTTGTTGCGCTCCTCTAGCTCAATATTGGCGTCAATCTGGCTTTGCTCAAGGGAAAGTTTGCGACGAATTTCTTCTTCCTCAACCGACTTTTCCTGGAGAATCTGCGCCCGTAGGGTTGCTGCCGACTCTTCGGCTCGCTTTTCCTGAATTTCTCGCTCCCGCTGAGCCTTAAAAGACTCTACGGCAAAGTTTTGGGCCAGACGAGCATCTTCCTTATTTTGAGCAATGGTGAGCGACTGCTTTTCTGCATCCATCTCTTTTTGCTCAATGGCGACTCGGGTGGTCAGCTCCACCTCCCGCTTTTGCTGAATCGACCGCTGAATGGTTTCCGTCCGCAGTCGCACGCCCTGGGCATCGAAGAAATTGTTTTCGTCGTAGGTGTTGCTTTCCTGAACTTCCGAAATGGCGATGTTGTTGAGCGTCAGGCCGACTTTGCCGAGGTCTTGCTGCATCAGGTTGAGCACTTCTTGGGCAAAGCCGAGTTTGTCGGAGTCGATCTCAGCCAGACACTTATTTTTCGCTGCGGCTCGAATGGCGTCGTCTGCCCGTTTTTCGAGGGCATTTTTGATATCCATGGGGGTAATCTTGCCGTTTTGAGACAGCCGCGCGGCAGAGGTCAGCACATCTTGCTCAGAGGCGTTGATGCAGACGTAGAAGGTGACGCGCATGTCTGCCCGCAGGTAGTCTTGGGTGCGCACCGCTAGCGTGCCCGTGCGCTCAACGTCGATAGAGATTTCTCGAAGCGGCACGCGGGTCAGCTCATGAAACCCTGGCAGCACAATGCAGCCGCCGTTGAGCACCACCATCTTTTTCTTGACAAACACGCCGCCCGTTCGCACGAAAGCTTCGTTGTTGGGGGTGATGACGTAGACGCGGGTGTAGGCCCAGACGCTCAGCAGCAGCAGCAGGACAATGGCAACGATAATCCCCGGAAAGACGATGAGACTGCCGCCGAGCTGTCCTATCACGGGTTGCCCTGCTGGAAGGGTAGCAAGTTGAGACGATCCAGAAGGATTGGAAGGAGAATCTGAGGCGAGGGCGATCGCCTCTACCGCCATTATTTCGGTTGCGTCTTCGGCTAAGTCCGCATCGGAGAATGGTTCTGAAATATTTTGAATCGAGAGATTTTGCTCAGGTTGATGAATATCAGGAGTTGCTCCCACTTGAGCAACTTCAGCCGGATTGAACTGAGCTAACGAAGGCAGAGACTGAATAAACGCAAGCCAAAACATAAAATTAGATTCCTTTCAGATTCCTTGGGTGAACGATTGAGGGAAATGCAGTTGAGAGAATCAAGCGAGGGAAATTGAGTGGAGGGAAAGACAAGCGAGAACAAGCCAGCCTTTGCCCTGCTGAGACGCGATCGCCTTAGCTCCGCTTTCGGTTTTGAGAGCGGCTATTAAACCAGCGCTCTTGATCGGCTCCATCTTTGGCAATGACGTAATACAGCCAGGTATCGTCGGCTCGTTCGATGACAAGCACCTTGTCGCCTCGTTTGGGAGTTTCTGTGGCCCAGAGCGGCAGCGCTGCGTTGATCGTCACCAGATTTTTGGCAGAGTCGAGCGCATCGACCTGGGCGATCTTGCCCTCTGACGCATTGTGAATCTTGGCCGAACTGACGGTGCCGATGCAGCCGATGAGGCGATCGCCACTA
This sequence comes from Elainellaceae cyanobacterium, assembly GCA_049647405.1. Classification (GTDB taxonomy): domain Bacteria; phylum Cyanobacteriota; class Cyanobacteriia; order CAKZMO01; family CAKZMO01; genus CAKZMO01. Next base: position 7,413 of record JBARXP010000288.1, read on the forward strand.
GCATCTTCCCCAAACGACGCGAAGACTTTGCCAATGGGTCGGGCGATTTGTCCGCCCAACGTCAGCGCCACGAACAGAGACACAAACCCGACCCCAAATCCTAGCAAGCCTGTGGGAATGCTGCCGATAACGGTGGCGATCGCCACATTCAGCATCCAGCCCAGTAGACCCCACAGGCACAAATCTAGGGCGAGAAGCAGCATCAGAGGAGCCTTGCCAATGCCAAACCAGCCGAGGATTTGTAGTGGGTTAAACCCTCCAGACGAATCCAGTTCAGCGTCAGGGTCAAGGTTGAGCGGCCCATCAACATCAGCGTCAATATCGGCATCAATATCGGCGTCCACATCAAGATCGAGGTCGGCATCGACATCCAGATCCAAGTCCGCATCGATATCTAGATCGGCGTCTATATCGGCATCTAGCTCCGCATCTTCCTCGCCACCTCCTGAAAGGATGACAAAGCCAAAGAGCAGAAACCCGGTTCCCAAAAAGATCCAATAAGGTAAATTTTCAATCGCAAAAAGCATAGGTGGGAACGGGGTAAAAGTGACTGCTGAAAATTAACGCTGATCAACAAAGCGCATACTCCCCTTACCCTAAATCCCTCTCCCAGAACCGGCGGCTAAGTATACATAAGTCTACGGATTTGGCCTCCGAGTGCTTTGATCCTCCCTAACCCTTCTTACAAAGGAGGGAACCGGATCGGAAATCTCCCTTTTAAGAGGACGTTTGAAAAGTATTAGACAATACGCTGGAATAATGCTGATCCCCCTAAATCCCCCTTTTCAAGGGGGACTTTGATTCCGATTCCCCCCTTTTCAAGGGGGGCTAGGGGGGATCTGAAGTAGCATTGACGACTTCTCAAACATCTTCTAAGGAGGGCTAGGGATCGGAAGTCCCCCTTTTTTCTAGCGTTAGCGGCGCGAAGCGCGGGGATTTAGGGGGATCAAAATAAACTCTTTGGTCATCAGGGAGTTGCCTGTACTGAGTCGCCCAACCTGGAAGCAGGGGGCGGGATATGAGGATATCTGTGGAATATGCGAAAGCGAGATGCCGCTCATGGAACGGTCAATGGACTAAACCCAAGATAGCCTCAGTTGTTGATGCGCAAAATGGGCGGTAAGTTTTTGTAATGATTCCATCGGTTGTCGGGTTTGAAATCACACATACCCCACTACACACTGAGCCGATTAAATCTTGGCTTCAATGTCAAAATTCTCTGCATGATTCGGAGTTACTCTCTACCGCTAGAATGGTCAATGCACCTTTGAGTTATTGAACCCTATGTCTGTTCGCGTTCGGATCGCGCCCAGTCCCACTGGAAACCTCCACATCGGCACCGCTCGCACTGCCGTATTTAACTGGCTCTTTGCCCACCATCACGGCGGTCAGTTCATCCTGCGGATCGAAGACACAGATATTGAGCGATCGCGCCCCGAATTTACGCAAAACATTCTCGACGGGCTGGAATGGCTCGGGCTGACCTGGGACGACGGCCCCTTCTACCAAAGCAACCGCATGGATCTGTATAAGACAGCCGTGCAAAAACTGCTCGACAGCGGCCACGCCTATCGCTGCTACGTCTCCGAAGGCGAACTCAAAGACCTGCGAGCCTCCCAAGAAGCGAAGGGTCAAGCTCCCCGCTACGACAACCGCCATCGCAATCTCACCCCAGAGCAAGAAAAAGCCTTTCAAGACGAAGGGCGCATTCCGGTGATTCGCTTCAAAATTGCCGACAGCCGCGAAATCGTTTGGAACGACCTAGTCAGAGGCACGGTCAACTGGAGAGGCAGCGACCTCGGCGGCGACATGGTGATTGCCCGTCGCGCCCCCGCCACAGAAATCGGCCAGCCTCTCTACAACTTTGTCGTGGTCGTCGATGACGTAGATATGGGCATTACCCAAGTGATTCGAGGCGAAGACCATATCGCCAACACCGCCAAGCAACTCCTCATTTACGAAGCCTTGGGAGATGCAGTGCCCGAGTTTTCTCACACGCCGCTGATTCTCAGCCCTGCGGGCAAAAAACTCTCCAAGCGCGATGGCGTCACCTCAATCTTTGACTTCAAAGACATGGGCTATCTGCCCGAAGCCATGGTCAACTATATGACCCTGCTGGGCTGGTCGCCCCCCGACTCGACCCAAGAGCAGTTCACCCTAGACGAAGCGGCGAAGGTGTTTAGCTTTGATCGGGTCAACAAGGCAGGCGCAAAGTTTGACTGGGACAAGCTCAACTGGCTCAACAGCCAATACATTCACAACCTAGACAACACTGACCTGACGGATCGTTTGATTCCGTTTTGGGAAAAGGCAGACTTCGATGTCACGGGCGATCGCCCCTGGCTAGAGCAGGTCGCCGTGCTGGTCGGCCAGAGCCTGATGCGACTCGATGAAGCCGCTGAGATGTGTCGCTATTTGTTTGATGAAACCCTGGGCTACAGCGACTCAGCCACCCAGCACCTCCAGCAAGAGGGCGTCGCCGCCGTGCTGAAAGCGGTGTCATCGGCTCTCGAAGGCGCTGACCTCAAGGAAAATAGTGACGCCCAAACCCTGATTAAAGCGGTGACGAAATCGGAAGGGGTGAAAAAAGGGCTGGTGATGAAGTCGCTACGAGCTGCTCTTACCTGTGATCTTAAAGGGCCAGATTTGGTGGACTCATGGCTGCTGCTCCATCAAAAGGGGCTGGAGCAGAAACGGCTTCAGATGGCGATCGGCATTGCTGAGTCAGCATAGAACACGGATAAGATAGCCTCACATCCTAAAAAGTGCCTGGATTCTCAAAGTCGAAGAAAATTCTCCTTGACTTGTGATTTGCCATGTTCTCTAGCCTTCAGGAGAAGATCCCATGAAACTGTTAGATGTCGTTGCGATCACTCAAGATCTCCCTCACCTCAATCCACATAAAGGTCAGGTTGGTACCATTGTCGAAGTGTATGAACCCACTGACTTTGAAGTCAAATTTGTAGACCTCAAGGGTCAGACTTACGCGATCGAAACCCTAAATGTGAACCAACTGATGCAGCTTTACTATGCCCCGCTGCCTCAAACTGCATGACCTCCTGACAGATTGTTCGACGTTAGAGATGAGTGGAGCGCGATCGCCCTCAACTTAAGTGCCAGCCGCGTTAAAAACAGACTCCGCCGTCAGCTCCAATTGCGGGAATGTTGTGGAGGAAAGGCGTTGGCTTGCCTGAGCGCAGCTCGTATCGCTTCCTCGAAACTGCTGAAGCTTGTATTCAGGATAGGTCTCCAGAAACTCTTGAAAGCTGAGGGGTGGCGCAATAGCCGGAGTCATAAGGCAACACCTTGTAAGCGTGCTGGGCCATAAGAATGGCTCTAGTGTAGCGGAAATGGCTTTTTACTCGGTTGATCTTCATTGGCTGAGATCAGTGGGAATGTGGGCGATCGCCCTACACTCAGGCAAACCAACGCCATCCTTCACATCCTCATCTTCTCCAATCAAACTCTTAGGCTCTTCTCAGGTTTAGGTCAGAGCAGGTTCAGACTCCAACTGCACTATAGAAATCAAGCAAGAGAAATCAAGCAAGGGGCATCACACATCACACACGACGCCCCAAATCACCAAAGGAAATCAAAAGGAGTCTGAAAATTATGAAACGCATCTTCACCGCATTACTTGTTACTGCTGCTACGGCTACACTCGCTACTCCCGCCGCTGCTCTCGAAGGCCGCCACGCCGATGAATTTTATGATGGTCTGGGCAACAAGCTCTCTGAGCGGACTGAGCAAGAATTCTATTCCGGCCTGGGCAATAAGCTTTCTGAGCGCCAATCAGAAGAGTTTTACGAAGGTCTAGGGAATAAGCTGAGCGATCGCTTTGAAGAAGAGTTCTTTGATGGTCTGGGCAACAAGCTTTCCGAGCGTCAATCAGAAGAGTTTTATGAAGGTCTAGGAAATAAGCTCAACGATCGCTTTGAAGAAGAGTTCTTTGATGGTCTAGGCAACAAGCTTTCGGAGCGTCAATCAGAAGAATTTTATGAAGGTCTGGGCAATAAGCTCTCAGAGCGGACTGAGGAAGAATTCTATTCCGGTCTGGGCAACAAGCTTTCGGAGCGCTTTGAAGAAGAATTCTTTGATGGTCTAGGCAACAAGCTTTCTGAGCGTCAATCAGAAGAGTTTTACGAAGGTCTAGGCAATAAGCTCTCCGAGCGGACTGAGCAAGAATTCTATTCCGGCCT
>JBARXP010000289.1:0-32905 GCA_049647405.1 Elainellaceae cyanobacterium
AGAAACCAGAACTCAGTCCCTCAGCTACCCCGCAATTGTGTGCAATTCGAGGCAGCCACGGTTTACCATAAACCGTTAGCCCCCCGACTGGCGTATGCAGTCGCGGTGGGTTAGCCATCTGTGGGTGCTCTAACACTCGCAGATGGTGCCAAGTTCTTGAGTTCTGAACTAAGCCATCCGAAAAAAACAGCTTAATGAAAAAGGATACGCATACCGCCGTTCTAAGTCAACCGTAGAGGAAGAGAGAAATTGGGAGAAGGGCGATAAAGGGCTGTGCCCAGGCAAGCGATCGCTCTTGCTCGTGTCTGTAACGAATCTGGAAATATGCGGAAAGATTATGTCTATTCAGCTTGAGCAGCGTACTATGCAGCAATAATCTGCATAAGTATTAAATCTGGGGTGTTATGCCGAATTATTTTGACTATCCACCCACGATGGGATCTTAGGCGGAAAATTTCAGCCTATGAATAGTTAGCCTAAGAGAAATCATGTCTAAACTAAAGCTTTATGTTGATTCTCAGTACGCAAGCCCATATGCGTTGTCTGTGTTTGTCGCATTAACTGAAAAAGACTTAGCCTTTGAAATTATTGAGGTAGATCTAGCAAAAAATGAAAATCTGAGTCATGAATTTTCATTGATTTCCATAACTAGTCGCGTTCCTGTTTTAGAGCATCAAGGTTTCAATCTATCTGAATCGTCAGCAATTACAGAATATATTGAAGAGACTTTCGCTGGCATTTCACTTTATCCAAAATTACCAAATAAAAAAGCTCAGGCTCGGCAAATTCAAGCATGGCTACGCAGCGATTTAATGCCAATAAAGGTTGAACGTTCTACTCAGGTTGTCTATTATAAACCTTCAGAATCTCCCTTATCAGGTGCGGCACAACAAGCAGCACAGAAGCTGTTTTTTGTATCAAACTGCTTTCTAAAAAACGGCCAAGATCATCTTTTTGGTTCGTGGTGTATAGCTGATGTAGAATTGTCTTTAATGTTGCATCGCTTAATTCTCAATGGTGACACTGTTCCGGAGAATTTAGTGAACTATGCAAAAAGTCAGTGGCTGCGCCCGTCGGTTCAAAAATGGGTTAATAAAACGCGTCCTGCGCTGTAAAGCATAGGCTAACAATCGTGCTGCACCGGAATATTCAACCATACTGATTGGGTCGCGAAGGTTGTTTGAGGCCAGTGAGCGCGAACGTTATGCTGTAGAACTCTAGCTCGGACGTATATTTAGCCCATTCACAGCGTTTTGGTTAGATTGCCAGCATTGAAAATTGTCCAGTGAAAAATATCTGTAAGTCGTTTGAGGCGCTATCGTGCAGACAATTGGGTTAATTGGCGGAATGAGTTGGGAGTCTTCACTAGAGTATTACCGCATCATTAACGAAGTCACTAAAAGTCAGCTGGGTGGGTTACATTCTGCGAGGAGCGTCATGTACTCGGTTGACTTTGCAGAGATTGAGGCTTTACAACATCAAAACCGTTGGCAAGAAGCCGCAGACTTGATGGTTTTAGCCGCACAAAACCTTGAACGAGCAGGAGCAGATTTTGTGATTCTCTGCACGAACACAATGCATAAACTTGCAGATGAGATCGAGGCAAACATCCAAATTCCGTTTCTCCACATTGCGGATGCGACCGCTGAGAAAATCAAGTCTAGCGGCCTTCAAAAGATAGGTTTGTTGGGAACTCGTTTCACGATGGAGCAGGATTTTTATCGAGGGCGATTGGTTGAGAAACACGAACTAGAAGTGCTCGTTCCAAATAATGATGAACGAGAGGTTATTCACCGAGTTATCTATGAAGAGCTGTGTCTTGGAATTATCAATCCAAAATCAAGAAATCAATATATCGAGATCATGAATCGTTTGGTTGAATTAGGTGCAGAAGGAATTATCTTAGGCTGCACAGAAATTGAGTCATTAGTTCATTCAGGAGATGCTATGGTTAGCTTGTTTCCAACAACAAGAATTCATGCAGAAGCAGCAGTAGAAAAAGCCATCACTGCTGTGTAACAGTGCCCATATACTCCGCCGAGCTATGCACATTGCCATTCTGACTTTCCAGGGCTTTAACGAACTCGATTCCTTCATCGCGCTCGGGGTGCTCAATCGCATCAAAACTCCCAACTGGCGAGTCACGATCTCTTGCCCAGAATCGACCGTGACTTCGATGAATGGAGTCACAGTGCATGCCCAGTCAACGTTGGCCGAAGCCAGAAACGCCGATGCAGTCATCATCGGCAGTGGCATCAAAACCCGAGAGATCGTTGAAGATAAAGCAATCATGGCTAAACTTCGGCTTGACCCGTCTCGCCAGCTGATCGCAGCTCAATGCTCAGGAACGCTGATCCTTGCAAAGCTTGGCCTTCTTGGTGCCGTGCCAGCCTGCACTGATCTCACGACGAAGCCCTGGGTAATCGAAGCCGGAGTCGAAGTACTCAATCAACCTTTCTTCGCCGAGGGCAACGTTGCTACTGCTGGCGGTTGCTTGGCTTCCTCGTATCTTGCAGCCTGGATCATCGCTTGCACCGAAGGCCAAGAGGCCGCGCGGAATGCACTTCACTACGTCGCTCCTGTCGGTGAGAAGGAGGAGTACGTCGAGCGAGTCATGAGCAACTTGATTCCCTACATGGCATAGGCGGTAAAGTGGTGTCTAATCCTTTGCTCAAGCGGAGTGCCAACGCGAAGTCTCCGATTTGTTCAGTGCGATTGTTTGGTGCGATTGTTTAGTGCGATCGCCAAATTTACAAGGTACGTTGCTCAGCCGCCCGGTGATCTTCAAACCCAGCGAACTTCGCCAACCGTACCGTGGGCAAAATTCCCACCTTCAAATCCCTATTTGGCTCAAATGGTCTACGCTTAGAGCATATTTTCGTTAGAGCCGACTAAATGCGCGTTGAAGCCTGCTGCCAGACCCTGTTAGAAAACCTGTTGCCCGATCTCGACCCCGATCGCCAGGGGCTCTGTGTCGATGTGGGGGTCGGCACCTTTGCCTTTTACTGCGAGATGTTTGCCCGACTGGGGTTTGCCACCGTGGCCGTAGAGCCTTTCCCCACCGATAAGCTGCGGGCGATCTGTCAGCAGCACCCCATCCAGCTCATTGAGCAGTGCCTATCAGACCGGGTGGGCACCCAAACCCTGCACATGGGCCAGTTTGCCAATTTGGCCAACAGCAACTTTAGCTCGCTGGCCGCCGACTGGTTTGGCGCGTCAACCATAACCCGCTCGGTGCCAACCTTAGATCTAGCCACCCTACTCAGCCAGATCTCTACCCCCTACATCACCGCCTTTAAGCTCGATATTGAAGGGTGGGAGTCGGTGGTGATACAGCAGTTTGCCGAATTACCCAGCAATCAACTGCCCCGCGTCGTGATGTTTGAATACGGCGGTGGCAGCAGTCGCACCCAGGGATCAAAAGGCTGGTCGCCCAATTTTTTTGAGGGCACGATGACCTGTCTCAAAGTTTTGCAGCAGAAGGGCTATGCCTTTAGCGTTATGATCGACTACGCCTCTGGCACCCAGGCTAAAGTGTTTGATCTGCAATCTCTCGATTTAGCCCAAGAGTCGCCCTTTTATGACAACGGAGTCTACGGCAATATTCTCTGCTTTTACCAGCAGCACTTTCCCCCTGAGAAAATACAGCGCATCTGTGCCCCCTATCGTGGTGGTTTGGCTAACTGGCTGGTGAACAACTTCGTATCTTAGGTCTGGGTTTGAAGAGGCGATCGCCGCCCAACAACGCCCATGCACGCCGACCGCTAGAGAGTTTGGTCTGAGGTCTGAGGCAAAGAAAGGCGGCTATCTGAGGCAGGTGGTGGGTAATGCTAGAGCTATACGGCTATTGCCGATAAATTGCTTGGCAATGAAAGGAGAAGTCATTGCTGAAAGCAGCCCACCATAGTCGAGGCTGAATTTCACTTCACTGCCAACCCTGCAATCCCAGTGATGGCTATCAAGCACAACATGATCGCTGCTCGATCCCAATATTTCCAGTTCTTTATTCGGTTTTAATCCAGACACTAGAACATCCTGTCGTCCCAACGCGATAATCACTCTGCGACGAATCCCGCGATCGACAAAGGTGGGCACATTCCCAAAAGCATTCTGACAGATCTCCCCAAATGGCAAAGAAGGCTTTTCTTTTGACTCGATCACTTCAGCAATTAACTTGAAGGCGTTGGTGTGCAAGCCCGGAATAGCTTTTCGGTTGACGGTTTCATCGCCGAGAAGGATTGATTCACCTAACCGCAGATTGTTAATTCTCCCGACCTTTTGTGCAGCCTCATACCATTCATAGTTGGCCGAGTTTCCGCCCGAAACGATTTCTAAATGAATCTGGAATTCTTTTTCAATCGCATCAGCCAAATCAGATAGCTCATGCATGTTTTGACTATCTGGCTTGACTCCACCATAGCAAGCTAAATTGCAGCCAATTCCAACAATTTTAATATTGGGTAAGTTGATTGTTTCTCTAACAAATTGAGCAAGGTTGCAGGGCAGTATTCCCTCTCGCAAATCGCCCATCTCTACCATAATAATGATTTGGTGTATCTTATGATGTAGCTTGGCGTAATGGGAAAGCTCTCTCACCGTCTCAAGTTCTGTATTGAGACTAATATCCGCAGCTCTAATCACAGCTTCAGCCTGACTTAAAGCCGTACGTAAAAGCACAAATTGAGTCGAAACTCCCGCACTTTTCATTTTTTGAATATTTTCAATGCGAGAGTCGGCAATAAACTTTACCCCGCCTTGAATCATTGCCTTCGCGATTAAGGGATCTCCTAGGGTTGCTTTGGAGACGCCCATTAAAGAAATTCCTTTTTGTCCATAATGCTCAGATAGCATCCGAGCATTATGCTGTATTTGCGATAGCGCAATTTCTATTCTTGGTAGTAACGCTTTCATTGATGTTTATCCAAGCGTTTTATGTCTATCTCATCGCCAATAGAGGCATTTTGTCTAACCGCTCAGGCGTGAATTTTTGATTGAGCTTTGGAAACTGATCGACTAAAGCTTGAACCAGTTTCTGACACCCGTAATTAAAGACATCTGTTGTGGGTATGCGGTAACGCTTTTCGTAGTCTTCGATGATTTGTGAAACTTCTTTGTTTGCTAGATTTTCGTGGTTTAAGGCGATCGCCATCACCTGAGATTGAGAGATAGATTCAATCAGTTGAATTTCACTCTCAACAGTAGGCATCAGCAGATTAGGAAAATCACAGCGAAACTTGCGGGCAGGCGGATGTTGTAAAATAATCCCGTCGGGCAAACTGGCCTTCAAAATACAAATAGAACTCATAAAGGCAGGGTGACTCACTGCGCTTTGCCCTTCGACTAAAATAATGTCAGGGCTTTCGTGTTCAAACGCCTGAACAACGGCATTTTCTAATTCACCGATCACAAATTGAGAAACAAGTGCGTCCATTGAGACACCATATTTTGCTCCCTGCATCAAGCTGGTTTGACCTGTTGCGACCAGTACTGATTTTAATCCCTGATTGTTTAAGGCTTTGTTGAGTTCTACTGCGGTCGTCATTTTGCCGCAAGCACAATCGGTACCCAATATGGCAATGACCGGAACATCTACTTTAGATATTTGCCCAGTAAAGACATGAGAATCTTTTAATTTTGGAGGTTTTCTGATGTCTCTAATCTGGATATTGCACTTGACGGCCATGTGGGCAAATTCTGGATCATCTGAGAAGAATTGATGAAGACCATTGATGATATCCATCCCTTTTTCCATCGCTTCCAGGATTAGACATCTTTCTTCTGTAGAGATGTAGGCATCTAAAGGTGCTTTTCCATAGATGTAGCAGTCTGGAACTGCTGAAAGATGACTCAGCGATTCATCTAGGTTGGCAAAAATGGGGATATTATTCTTCGTTCTTCCCAATACTTCGCCTGCATCTTTACCTGCTAGAGAACTATCAATAACTCCAACAATGGTATAGATTTCGGAGTGTCTCACGAGTCCCTCAGCGGTCTTGCCATCCGCTGAGCCAAATTCGTTTTCACAGTATATTAGAGCTGTTTTTTTTATAGTTACCATTCAATTCATGTCCTTAAATTGATATTTTATGCCTCCCATGAGGCTGCTTTTTAATCACAGAAAATTACTAGAATTCAAGATTCTAGCTGCTGGCAAAAACATTTAAACTTCACCTAGCTTGAAGTCTGCAATTTCTTTAGATTCAATAAGAGCCTACGTAGTGAAAGTTACGCAGTCTAGTCAATCTTTTAGAAAGCCTCAGTGATATAGGTTCTGTAGCGGAAATCTCAAGTCCTAATCGAATTTCGGCTTAAAACTGGTCTAGGCTAACTGTAACACAGATTACTCTTTTCCATTGATTCGGCATCGATTTGCCTAACAAATCGCTGAAACAGAAAAGAATAGATAATCTTTTTTCTGTTTCAGGAGTTGTGTTTCAAAGGTTGTTTGTCTTCGATTTGCTCAATCGTTAGCTGAGTTGAAGAATAATGAAGCGATCGCGCAGCATTGGGGGCGATCGCCAAACCTGCCCATACAGGTTCTATGCATTACCTTATGGGCGAAATGGCACCTATTATCCCATTATCTATGTATAAAAAAATGAGATAAGCCTATACTGACTCAGTGGGTAGGGGTTGATGAAACATAATGATTGTGGTGGCGACTGCTGTACCCAACGCCAGCAACCAAAAAAGCTTTATCATTTTTGGGCTTGGCGAATTTCCTCTAAAAAAGCCGGGATGACTGATCATCATTTCAGCGCCGCCGCGTAGAATAACCCAATAGGCGATGGAGCCAATGTTTAACCAATACATCACCAACCAGGCTAATACGTAGGGGTTGTCTGTATTGGGATAAAGAAAATACCAAATTGCAGGCACGTCTCCCACTAAGATGCCAAATCCCATCATTAGCCACGGTAGGCTAGAGCAAACCAGAAAGCCTCGAATCAGGGTAGCGTAACCGGGAGCTAGGGCTGGATTTTGACGGATATAAGGGCGCGATCGCACCTTAAAGATCACCGCATTAATCCAGGTGAGGAACAAACAAATCAACCAAAAATAGCGATTGAGCAAGAGAACTAAGATTAAATCCATCGTCTTGTAGTGAATAGAGTGCGATGTGTTGCATACGATTAGATTCAATCGAATTGTGCTTCTTTCCAGATCGTGAGGTGGCTTATTGCTGTGCGATTACCCTCTGGTCAGATTCATTCCCGGAGTCACTGGGCGGATTGCTGAAATGCTAAGGCATCAGAACGAAATAAGGTAAACGAAATCAGATAATCGCCAAGTGCTGTTGTCTTAACGCGGTCACACTGTCGTCATCGCCTCGGTTAAGATGCCTCTCATCCAAATGTGCGTGGCATGATTACGGGTACTTTGGTGCGATCGCATCGATACAGCAAAGCCCTCAAGCGGGAGCGGACAAGGAAAAATCTTGAGGTTTTGGGTTGCCGCAAATTCGTTGGCCACCCGTTTTGCCAGAGTCGCAACCAAGTTAGTTCGTGCCAGGATGAAGGGCGCAATCAAAAAATGAGGAATAGACAGGGTGATTTGCCGTTTGAGGTGTTGTCTTGCTAGCAGTTTGTCTACACGACCCACCATATCTCCTTTGATAGATACTAATAAATGGGAAGCGAGCAGGTACTCTTCCAGTGAAAGGGACTCACCAATCCATGGGTGGTCACGGCGGCACACGCAAACGTATCTTTCTTGAAAGAGTTTTTGTTGGTCATGCCACGCAATTTGCTCTGGAAATACTCCGCAAATGAGATCAGCCTCTCCGTTATCTAACAGTGCAAACATCTGTTGGCGATCGCCCGCCCTAACCTGAACCTTGATATGAGGTGCCCGAGTGGCAAGCATTTCGAGCAGCCGAGGTAACACCACAAACTCGACATAATCTGTCATGCCAACTGTAAACACGCGATCGCTAGTCGTAGGGTCAAAATTTCGTTCTTGCAATAAAGCCGTTTGAATTTGTTTTAAGGCAGGTTGAATCTGTTGAGACAGGGCGATCGCGACAGGTGTGGGGTGCAACTGTCCCTGACTTCGAACAAACAATTCATCGCGGGTTAAATTTCGCAGCCGTGCCAGCGCATTGCTAGTTGCGGGTTGACTTAACCCAATGCGTTCCCCAGCACGGGTAACGTGGCGCTCTGTCATGAGCGCATCAAAAACCACCAGCAGGTTGAGATCAATTCCCGCAAGATTCATTTTATGAATGAAGTTTATACAAAATATCCATTGGACAAATGAATGATAGCCGATCCAAACTGAAAAAGCTCCCCATCGCGCTGCTTTTAATTGGGCAAGGAAATTACATGAGCAAACACATTCTGCTGGTCGTTGCTAATCCATCCCTCTCAACAACATTGGGGATTCCTGTAGGCTTCTGGGCATCAGAATTGATTCACCCCTACGATGCCTTTATCAAAGCAGGTTGCCAGGTGACGATCGCCAGTCCCAAAGGTGGCAAAGTCGAATTTGATAGCTTCAGCGACCCCCGCGATGCGTCTGGCTATTCCAAAGACGATACTCTTTCATTGCAGTACATTCATCAACCGGAATTCATATCACTGCTAGAACAGACCTCTGCGATTGCTGACTTAGATATGAACGAATTTGATGCAATCGTCGTGTGTGGCGGGCAGTCTCCCATGTTCACATTTCGTCAAGACTCAGTATTTATTCAACTATTTACCCATTTCTACGAATCGGGTAAGCCAACGGCAGCACTATGTCACGGCACTTGCATCTTGTTGGAAACCAAACTCGCGGATGGAAGATCTTTAATTCAAGGTAAAACGATGACCGGGTTTGCCAACAGTGAAGAAGATTATGCGGATCAGGTGGTTGGTCAAAAAGTCATGCCCTTTCGGATTGAAGACGAAGCAAAACAATTGGGCGCTAACTTTGTCACGAAGGAACCGTTTTCTCCCCATGCCTTGCGAGATGGTCATCTGATTACCGGACAGCAGCAAAATTCTGGATTGGAAACTGCAACGTTAGTTTTAGAAGCATTGGGAGTGTCGTTGTGAAAATTGCTTTTATAGGAGTGGGTAATGTAGGTGCTCCGTTAGCCGATCGTCTGCAAAAACTGGGTCACTCGGTTGTGATTGCGGCTCGCAATCCGCAATCGCAAACTGTTCAAGATGCTCTGAAACGCAATCCTGACTTGGTTGCTCAGCCACCTCTAGATGCAGTTGAATGTGCAGATGTCGTGTTTTTAGCAACGCCCTTTGCGGCGATCGAATCTGCCCTAACGCCCCTCAAATCTGTCTTGAATCAGAAAGTTTTAGTAGACTGCACCAATCCTGTGGGTGCAAACCTAACACATGGTTTACAAAGCAACCTTTCTGGTAGTGAAACCATACAGCAACAGGTGCCCGATGCTCGTGTGGTGAAGTCGTTTACCATTTACGGCTACGAAAACTTTGAGAATAGCCATTATCCAGGATATGGTGACCTGAAGCCTGCGATGTTGATTGCGGGCAATGATAGTGATGCAAAATTGGTCGTTTCAGATCTTTGTCAGCAGCTTGGATGGGAATCGATTGATACAGGCGATCTCTCCACATGTTTGCATTTAGAACACATGACCTTATTGTGGATCAAAATGGCTAGGGTTCAGGGGCGTGGAGCAGGCTTTGTGTGGGCGATGCTCCAGCGATAACATAACAGTCACCGAATCACAGCCCCAATCAGCAGTGGCGGAACACAACCTACGGCATCGTTTAATCATGGCTACCTACTGAGCACCCGATCGCGCTTCTGTGTGTGGAGGGCGATCGCCTTTTTCCGGAGCAGGTAGAGAGGTGGCTGAATCACCAAGCATGGCCATTCTACAAGTCGGCATAGCCGTCCCGATACCTTTAGCTACAGCCGCTAAAATGCGACTATCAGCGCAATCGACGAATGCCATGTTCGAGTCCTTTGCAAATGCGACTCATGAAGTCGAGATCAAGCGTCTCTACGCGATCGCTCGGCTGGTGATAGTTGGGATTCCTCAAGAATGCTGTGTCTGTCACCATCAAAGCTTTGTACCCTTGATCCCAAAAGGGTGAATGATCGCTCAAGCGGGTTGCAGGCACAATCTTGCCTCGTACTCCTGCGGGCAGCCACTGACACGGCACTCCATTCCTGCGAAAATTGTGACTTAAATGAACCATCTCACGAATCGTGAACACATTTCCAACCAAAGCTACGAAATCCCCTTGGTCGGGGTACCAGAATTTGAGTCCCGCCGGATAATTCTGCGAGCCCGGAGTTGGATCGCGATAGCCCAGCATTTCCAGCGAAAGCATGAACCGGATGACTTTTCCCCGATCTCTGAGGTCGGTGGCGTAGGCTCGGCTGCCCAGTAGCCCATACTCTTCTAAATCAAAGGCAATAAATCGTACGGGCACACGGGCGGGGGTTTGGGCGATCGCCCGCGCTAGCTCCAGCAGCACTGCAACTCCGCTGGCGTTATCATCTGCCCCCGGACTGTTTGGCACTCCGTCATAGTGCGCCCCAACGAGCACCGGAGGCTTATCACGCTCTCCTGGCACATCTAAAATGAGATTGACTCCTGCTTGCTGCGAAGAGAAGTCTTGCGCCTCAAACTCATGGACTTGCACGTTGCCCCACCGCTCTAGCTGCTCTTTCACATACTGTCGCACCGCCCGATAGGCCACAGGATTAAAGTAAATATCTCGCTCGCGGGCAATGTGATGCAGGTGCGATCGCAACCGCGCCTGCAAGGCTTCAAGCTCTGACGAAGGCGCTGCCATGTCTCGATTCTCCGCTACCGTCAACGAGTCTATTATGCGGGTTCCTTTATTTCCTTATCGCATGGGTGGGTGAGAAGATAGACAAAAACACTGTCTTATAGATCCACTCATAGATCCATTCATAGATCCATGCCTGATTCTCAACCGCTACTCACCCTGGCCCAGTGGCTGGCCGGGGAGTTTTCTAACCCGCAGCAAGCCTTTGACCAGCCGACCTGGTTTGTTCATTTGAAGCTGTGGCATCGCCCCGTCCCCCACCGCATCGACGGCCATCTGGCCATTTTTGCAGAACAGGCGAATGCTCTGTATCCAGATCAGGCTTATCGTCAGCGAGTGCTGTCGTTGCGGGAATCAGAGGGGCATCTGTGGGTGCAATATTACGGCTTTAAAAATCCTGGACAATTTAAGGGAGCGGGGCTGCATCCTCAACGACTCCAATCATTGACTTTGGACGATTTAGATCATCTTCCAGGCTGTGTGCTGGATGTGGAGGTGCAGCCCGATCGATTTGTGGGCACCATGCGCCCTGGCGATCGCTGTCGATTTCAGTATGACGGCAAGATTGGGCAGGTGATTTTGGGGTTTGAGGCGCAAGAAAATCAGTTTTTGAGTGGCGATCGCGGCGTTGATCCCGAAACCGAAAAACCCATCTGGGGAGCGCTGATGGGCAAGTATGAGCTGACCAAAACAGCGGATTTTTCTGAGGAGTTGAAGCTCTAGCCGTTTCACTTCAGACAAGGCGATGCTATTCAGGCTCATTCGGGCTTTGCATAAAGCCCAGGGGTGAAATTATGGTTGCTATTGAACTCACCGACGAGAATTGCTATGACTAAGGGGTAAATTGTGGGTTGCTCTACACTACGTCGCTAGCGATCGCAAGAAATGGAGACTCAGTGTGCTAAAAGTTGCGGTGGGCCATAGTACAGACTTAGATTCTCCTGATGCGATCGCCGAGATCTTGAAACAGTGCCATGCATCCCTTGCAGGAACGACCCCTAATGCAGGCATTCTCCTGGCTGCCATTGACTTCGAGCATGAGCTAGTGCTCCAAAAAATCTTGGCGGCCTTTCCAGATCTGATCCTCATTGGAGGAACAACGGATGGCGAACTCTCGTCTGTTTTGGGCTTTGAGCAAGATTCTTTAACGCTGATTCTGTTTTGTTCTGATCTGATTCACTTTGGCGCAGGCATTGGCGCAGATGTCTCGTCGAGCATCAGTGCGGCGACTCGTGCAGCAGTTGCTCAAGCTAAGGCAGGCTGCACAGAGCCTATTCAGTTTTGTATTACTCTGCCGGAGAGCTTGACGACTAGTGCCTTACAAATTGTCGAGAGCTTAAAGAATCAGTTAGGTGCTAATGTGCCTATCTTTGGAGGATTGACGGCAGATCAATGGCGTTTTAAGCAAACGTATCAATTTTTCCAAGATCAGGTGTACAGCGATGCCGTTCCTGTCATGTTGATCTCGGGGCCTGTGTTGTTTTCTCATGGCGTTGCCAGCGGTTGGCATCCCATTGGCAAACAAGGTCGCATCACGCGAGTAGAAAATAATATTGTGTATGAAATTGATGGGGCACCAGCCCTTGATTTTTACAAGTACTACTTAGGCCCCCTTCCTCCTTCATCTGAATATCCCTTAGCTGTGTTTGAAGCGAATGGAAAACTCGCCTACATGCGTGCGCCGAGCGGCATTTATAACCCAGAGGTAGGCAGCATCACATTTTTTGGAGATGTGCCAGAAGGGGTGCAGATACAGCTCACCGAAACGAGTCGCAATGATATTTTGTCTGCGTCTCAGACATCGATGGAACAGGCATTAACGCATTATCCAGGTCATGCTCCAGCCGCAGCGTTGTTCTTTTCTTGTGCCAGCCGCCGCCAGATTTTGGGTAGCCGAACCGTTGAAGAATATGGGTTGATCAAAGAAAAATTGAAAAATGACTTACCTGCCTGTGGGTTTTACACCAACGGTGAAATTGCTCCCCTTCAGCAGCGAGGGAAGACATACTTTCACAATGAGACGTTTGTGACGGTTCTGATAGGAGAATCTTGAATTGTAGAAAGTTGTTAGTTCTGTTCACTATCGGCTCTGTCAAGTTTTTAGAGGCACTTTAAGATATAAGGATCACCAAAGATATGAGCATCAATATATAAGTATCAATATATAAGCATCAATGAATATTGAGAATGACTACCTGGCGAAAATTAAA
Source organism: Elainellaceae cyanobacterium (assembly GCA_049647405.1). Lineage (GTDB taxonomy): Bacteria > Cyanobacteriota > Cyanobacteriia > CAKZMO01 > CAKZMO01 > CAKZMO01. The sequence continues at coordinate 12,983 of JBARXP010000289.1, forward strand.
GCCCTAGAGAAGGCAAACCGAGTGTTGCAGCGGAAGCTGGAGCGATCGCACAGTGATCTCATCAAGCTTGAAGAGAGTAATGAGAAAAAGGAGTTTTTGCTTCGCACAGTCATTCGAGATCTAAATCAAACCGAGCAGCAACTCCAGTCATTGGTCGCCGGAACGGCAACCACCACTGGAAAAGACTTCTTTCCGGCCCTTGTTCAACATATTTCTGAAACCTTGCACGTTACGTTCGCTGTTGTTAGCGAATACGTGGATGGGACGCTACAAACATTAGCCTGTTGGGCTGAGAATGAACTCCAGCCCAACCTTTCCTATGCGCCAGACAAAACGCCCTGTGGTCGAGTCTTGCAGGAGGGCATGTTCTTTTGCGATCGCGACGTTCAACAGCACTTTCCTGAGGCCGCAGTCGTCTCAGCCATGGGAGCTGAAAGCTATCTAGGTGTCGTTTTACAAAATGCTGCAGGTCAACGCATTGGCAATTTATGCATCCTTGATACAAAACCGATCCAAAATCCAAAGTGGGCAAAACAAATTTTGGCTGTCTTTGCGGCACGGGCGGCGGCTGAGCTAGATCGTCAGCGAGCCGCCGCCGCCCTCGAACAACTCAATCAAGAACTCGAACTCAAAGTAGCTGAGCGCACCGCTGCATTAGAAAGACGAGAAGATCGATATCGAGCTTTGGTTAACGTTATTCCAGATCTCATGGTGTGTTTGCGAGTCGATGGCACCTATCTAGATATCATTCCAGCGGATGGTGATGAGGTCTTCAATCCCGAAACGTTTGACCAGGGCAGCAATGTCTACGAAGCCCCCACTCTCGAACACGCCCAGCAGCGGCTGTTTTATGCTCAGCGAGCCCTAGAATCAGGCGAAGTTCAGGTGTGTGAATGTGAGCTTGAATGTGATGGAGAGAAACGTTTTGAGGAAAACCGCATCGTTGCGATCAACGATGATGAAGTGCTGATTATGATTCGAGATATTACTGAGCGTAAGCAAGTAGAAGAACGCTTACGCCAGGTATCGACACGGCTCGACTTAGCATTAAAATCTGCGGATATCGGAATTTGGGAATGGGACATTGTCCACAATCATTTGATTTGGGACGATCGCCTCTATCGACTCTTCGGCATCCCACAAGAGCAATTTACCAATGCATACGAGGCATGGAGCAACTGCCTTCACCCAGACGATCGCGCTCAGACTGAAGAAATTTTGCAGCAAACCTGTCGTAATGAGAGAGATTATGACGCAGAATTTCGAGTCGTTCATCCTGATGGCTCGATTCGTGTGGTCAAAGCCTATGGTCTGGTGCAGCGAGACGAGAATGGCGATGCGCAACGGATGATTGGCATTAACTACGACATCACCGATCGCAAGCAATCTGAAGCACGTATCAAGGAAAGCGAACAGCGGTTTCGACGGGCGATCGCCGATGCCCCCTTTCCGATCATGATTCATGCGGAAGATGGTGAAGTGCTGCAAATTAACGGCATCTGGACTGAACTCACAGGCTACACTCACCAAGATTTGCCGACGGTTCAAGAATGGGCACGACGAGCCTATGGCGATCGCGCCAATCGTATCCTTCAAGATGTCATTGCCAAGAAATACACTTTAGAATCGCGCTTTGACGAAGGGGAATTTACCGTTACCACGGATAACGGTTTTCAGCGGATGTGGGAGTTTAGTTCTGCATCCCTGGGGCACTTACCCGATGGTCGCAAATTAGCAATCTCCATGGCAGTAGACGTGACCCAGCGCCGCCAGACCGAATTGGCCCTGCGAGAAAGTGAAGAAAGATACCGCAGCATTTATGAACAGGCTTCTGTAGGTTTAGTCAACGCAACGCTTGATTACAAAATTGTTAGTGTTAACCCACGGCTTTGCGAATTGTTAGGCTACTCTCGCACCGAGCTATTGGGCAAGACGGTCACGGAGATTACTCACCCGGAAGACCGCGCGCTCATTTTTCCTGATCATCAACGACTTTTGGCAGGCGAAATCTCGTCTTTCTTTCAAGAAAAGCGCTATCTTCGCAAAGACGGCAGATGGTTTTGGGCGCATACCGAAGTTTCGATGGTGCGAGATATAGAAGGCCATGCCGTGCATACCTTAGCGGTGATTCAAGACATCACAAGCCGTAAGCGAGCTGAAGTTGCGAATCGCCAGTCTCAACAATTTCTGCGGACGGTTCTCAATACCTTTCCTCTCTATATCTTTTGGAAAGATAGACAATCGGTTTATCTCGGCTGCAATGAAAATTTTGCACGAGCAGTAGGATTATCGTCGTCAGAAGAAATTGTTGGAAAGACAGATTATGATTTACCGTGGGCCAACACGGAAGCTTCTACGTTCCGGATTGATGATCGACAGGTCATGGACACAGCCTCTGCCAAGCTTGGCGTCGTTGAAACCCAGATCCAGGCTGATGGTAGTCAACAATGGAAGGAAATAAACAAAATTCCACTCTATAGCCTAGACGGGGATGTGATTGGTGTTTTAGGAACCTATCAAGATATTACCAGTCGTAAGCAGGCCGAACTTCAAGTCAATTCGTTTCTCAATCGCACACAACTCCTCAACTACATCAGTGCAGAAATCCGTGATTCTCTCGACTTTGAAATTATTTTGCAAAGCTCAGTCGATGCTATCTTTTCAGGGCTTGCTGTGAGTAGCTGTACGTTTTCTTGGTACCGAAACACTCAAACTTATGAGTTAGAAATTGTTAAAGAGCGGAAAGCAGACGTGTTGCCCAGTGCGATCGCCACGTATCACTTTGATGTCTTTCCATCCCTGTTTGACCATATTGAAACTAATCGTCTTTATCGAGTCGATTGTCTCGATGATCTCACCGATGAAGGTCTCAGAGCATTCCTTCAGTCGATAGGGCTCGAAACGTTTCTCTGTCTCCCCATTCATCCCGTTGGGGGCAAAATCGGAAGCTTACAGATTGGCCGAATATTGGGCGAAAAATCTTGGGAAAATGATGAGGTTGAGCTGCTAAGAGATATTGGAAATCAGATGGCGATCGCCATTTACCAAGCCCAACTGTATGAAGAATCCCAGAGCAAAACTCAAGCACTCAAGCAATCGTATCAAGAACTTCAAGCGGCTCAATTGCAACTGGTTCAATCTGAAAAAATGTCAAGCCTGGGTCAGCTTGTTGCTGGAATTGCCCATGAAATCAATAACCCTGTGAACTTTATCTATGGGAATCTATCCATTGCCTCAGATTATGTTAAAAGTTTAGCCGATGTAATTTCTGTTTTTCAAAAAACCTATCCTGATATGCCACTTGAGGTGCAGAAAAATATCAGCGACAATGATATTGAATACATCATCAGTGATTTTCCTAAACTGATGCAATCTATGGGCAACGGTGCTAAGCGTATTCGCAATATTATTCAGTCATTGCGCACCTTTTCTCGACTTGATCAGGCCGACTGTAAACCCGTTAATATCCATGAAAGTATTGATAGCACGTTAGTTATTTTGCAAAATCGCTTAAATGGCCGAGCAGGTAACCCAGAAATTCAAGTGGTTAAAGACTATGGAAATTTTCCTCTAGTTGAATGCTACAGCGGCTTGCTAAATCAGGTGTTTATGAACCTATTAGCGAATGCAATTGATGCGATTGAAGAAAAACAGGCGAGTCTGACTCAAGAACATGCTGGCTGTATTACGATCAAAACTGAGGTTGTTTCAGCAAACAAAGTGACTATCTCTATTAAAGATAATGGGGTAGGGATGGATCAACAGGTTCAAGACAGAATTTTTAATCCATTTTTTACAACAAAGCCCATCGGAGTTGGAACGGGCATGGGGCTATCGATTAGCTATCAGATTGTGACGGGCAATCACCAGGGACAGCTTTTTTGTTTCTCTACCCCTGGAGAAGGAACAGAATTTGTGATTGAGCTATGGCGATCGCTCACCCCTGCCCATGGGTCAAATAAACTCGTCTAGCTTGTTTAACGGTCTGGCGCAGCTCTGACAAGACTTTTTGGAGCGAGCATCGGCGGGGTTGATCCCGCTAGAGCATTGCGTCGTACCGAGGTCAAAGCCGAAGATATCTGTGCCGTCTTGGCTGAGTTTGCGCCCATGCCCCATGCTGGTCTTGCTCATTTGCTGGCCTTGCTCATTTAGTTAGGGCCTAAAATTTGCCCGATTTTCTTGAGTTTTCCGAGACTTTCAATCCAGAGCAAGTCGGACATTGTACCCTCATCTTGAGCGCGAGAAATTTAGTCACCTATTTAATAGTACAATAGAACTGAGTCTTATCCGATCTCATTCCTAATGTGTTGCCTTTGAGGAGATATTGATGGTTAGCCCAGACGTTAGCGCCCCCGACAGCAAGAAGAAATCTCCAGTGTCTAGCAAATCGAATCCAGCCCCACCTGACCCAGCCCTGCCCGATCCAGCCCCGTCGAATCAGTCAACACCAGATGACTCCGATGGCGCAGTCGCGGCTGCCGTAACCCCAGACCAAATCGATGATGTGTTTAAAGAACTCAAAACCCTGCTGAGCACCGTTGAAAAGCTCCAAAAAGCCCGTCACGATGTAGGAGACATCAAGCCGCTGCTCTTGCGATTGCTCGATGGCGAACTTCTCTCAGGTGAAGATTTAGATCAGCTCAAGTCTGGTGTTAGCGGTCTTTCTAAGCTGGTGAAATTTTATGGAGACTATCAGCTAGCGTTGGAAAATGCGCAGCCTGCACGAGCGCTTTTAGATGATGTGTTGAAGTCATAGGGCTATGAGGCGATCGCTCGTCTCCTAAGCCCCGAATATAAGCCCCTAAATCAATAGGCTAGGGCACAGCCATCTTTACGCGGATCGGAGCCTCCAATGAGCAGGTTGTTGTCTCGATCGATCCAAATCGCTTGCCCTCCCCCGAGGGGTTCAGGCGCAACCTGCACCTGATGCCCCAGTGCTCGGAGGGCGTCGCCGACTTCAGGTGCAATCCCTCTTTCTAGCTGCAACACATTGTTCTGGTGAAAAAATCGAGGAAAGTCGAGCGCGGTTTGCACGCCCATGTTGTAGTCGATCAGGTTGGTCAACAGATGCATCTGTCCGGCGGGTTGGTATGCCGCCCCCATGACTCCAAAGGGCATCACCACTTGCCCCTCTCGCTTCAACATTCCCGGAATGATGGTATGAAAGGGGCGCTTGCCGGGGGCGATGTGGTTAGGATGATCGGGGTCAAGCTGGAAGCCTGTGCCGCGACTTTGCAGCAAAATACCCGTGTTGGGTGTGACGATGCCGCTACCAAAGGAGTGAAATATCGACTGGATAAAGCTGATGGCGTTGCCCTCAGCATCGACGACACAAAGGTAAACCGTGTGGGGATGGTCGGGAAACACCGGAGACGGCAGTTGAGAAAACGCGCGATCGCCCGAAATCGACTGTCGCAGCCCTGCGGCATAGTCTTTCGACAGCAGCCCCTCAATCGGCACTGATGCCTGGGCAGGGTCGGCCACATAGAGGTTGCGATCGCGGTAGGCCAGTCGTGCTGCCTCAGCACAGTAATGAATTCGCTCGGCGCTGCCCGGTGCATAGTCACCCAGAGCAATGCCCTCTAAAATATTGAGCATCAGCAAGACGGTGATGCCCTGGCCGTTGGGCGGGCATTCAACCACCTCAAAGCCTCGGTAGGTGGTAGAAATCGGCGTCACATATTCTCCCGCTGCCGTGGCAAAGTCATCAAGGGTATGCAGCCCCCCCAACGACTGGAGATAGCTGACCATATCGTGGGCGATCGCCCCCTGATAAAACCCGTCGCGCCCTTGCTCAGCAATGGTCTTGAGAGTATTGGCAAGCTGAGGCTGAGCGTGGTGCTCTCCGGCACGGGGAGGACGCCCTTGGGGCAAAAACAGCGCCCTGGCATTGGGGTCATGGCTGAGGGTTTTCACCGATCGTTCCCAGTCAAAGGCGATGCGCGGCTGAATCGGGTAGCCCGTTTGAGCGTAGTCAATCGCAGGCTGAAGCAGCTCCGCCAAGTCTTTGCGACCATAATCGGCATTGAGCCGACACCAGCCATCGACCGCACCGGGAATGGTGACCGCATGGGGACTATGTTGGGCGATCGCCTTCAGCCCCTGATGCTGAAACCACTCTACCGTTGCTGCGGCTGGAGCCCGACCCGACCCGTTATAGGCAATCACTCGGTTCTCGTGGGCTGGAGCATAGAGAGCAAAGCAGTCGCCGCCGATGCCTGTCGATTGAGGTTCTATGACGCATAACAATGCGGCAGCCGCGATCGCCGCATCGACAGCATTGCCGCCAGATCTTAAGGTTTCTAGGGCGGTTAGTGTGGCTAAAGGATGGGACGTAGCCGCAGCCCCATGGTTGCCGTAGACGGGCGATCGCCCCGGCAATTGAAAATCTCTCATGCTGCTCAACCCGTGATTGCTGCCTAAATTAAATCATTAGCGCTCACGGAACTCGACCACGTCTTGACGAACTGTGACATCATATCGGCCAAAAAAGTCATGGCCCAATAACCCAATGTCGAGGCTAGGCCCAGCGATCGCCACCAGCGTTCGCCCCTGTCGAGATCCCCCAACTTCCATCGAATCGACGTAGCCGAGTTGAAAGGTCACATTATTTGAACTGGCCGTGGCAACGCTGGTTTCGCCCACAGGTCTGACGCCTAAGGCGATCGCCACAGACTGAGTAATGACCGTGCCGCTTGCTCCTGTGTCAACGATCATCTCAAATGGCTGACTGCCGTTGAACGTCACAAGCACGACGGGAGTACCCCCAGAGCGACTGACAATGGGCGCACTGTAGACGCGCCCCCCTGACGAAGAGGGCGTTGGGGCTGGAGTCGGTTGAGACGGCTGGGGCGTAATCGGTGGAGGCGAAGACGACGCAACAGGAACTTCAATAATTCGACCTGGGGCTCTTTCGGGCAGAGGCATCGCCGCCTGCTGTCGGGCATAGGTGAGATTTCGACGATAGTCAGTCAGTTTTTGTTGAGCTGCTCCGTGGTTAGGGCTAGCCGCAGGCACTGTTGTCATCGTCTCGATTGCCTGCTGCCAGCGGTTGGCGACCAATCGCCAGTCATCCTGCGATTGAGCCGACTGACTCAACGTAAAAGCAGCAGAGGCTTGGTTAATCGCATTAGGAAAAGGGTCTACGGCTGGAGTCGGGGGGGCTGTAGCCGTGGCGGGTGCCGCATTTGCAGGTGGAGAGGAGTCTGTAGACGCTGCGATGGTTTCGTCTTCAGGTTGAGCAGTAGAAGACACTTCTGCTGACGTGTCCGGTTCTCCATTGACGGCGGTGGGTTGAGCATTAGTGTCACTTGACGACTCTGGCGCATTGATCAGGGGAGCCACCATCTGACATCCTCCACCCAGAATGGCGATCGCGCTATAGAGCGCCAGAAAGCGGGTGGAAAACCGGGAAAATCTCAAGATTGATGACATGTCCATGGGCTGAGCCGTAAAACGATAGAGCTGAAGGCGCGTCTGAGAAGTCTGTACGATGTCGAGCGAGAGCGTTTGAGATATTGATGCACTCGAATATTTAATGAACTCGAATATCGATGCACGAAGAGATGAGTTTACCGACCTAGTTGACTGACAAAACTCTTGAACTGCTGATTCTGTCGTAGGATGGGTTAGCGCTAGCGTAACCCATCGAAACCGTTTCTACTGTTGGGTTGTCTCCTTCGGAGACGCTGTGCGTTGGCGTTGCCTGTCCATCGGACAAACGCTTTGCTCAACACCAACCTACATCAGAATTTTTGTCAGTCAAGCAGGGTTTGGAATTCAGAGTGACGGAGCAGCCTGCTTTGTATTGTCATTCGTTTGTATTGTCATTAGGAGACTTGTCATCAGGAGGCATGTTGTCAGGAGACAATATTCGAGGGATTCAGAAAAGTGATTTAGAAAAACGACTGGCGCTCGTCAGCTCAAGGGATGCGATAAACCAGAGACCTGCCCCTGATCCTGTGTCGGTTCTGCTCATCCGACGACCGAAACCGAAATGTCTGGAAATCCTGATTCTTTCAATATTCTTTTATTGTTTAATATGCCCTGTTCCGGGCTTAGGATAATAAACAGCTTAAATTTTTCTAAGCTCACTCGCTGACTTCATCTCAGAGATGACATCAGTACGCTCAACACAAGCCCTCCACGTATTGAGGCTTTAATTGAGTACTCTCAGCAATAAGGGGATCATGCTCTATGACCGTTTCTGATATCAAGCCTGCTCTCTTAGTTTTAGCAGATGGTACTGTCTATCGCGGCTATACCTTTGGTGCAGCCGGGACTACGATTGGCGAAGTGGTATTCAATACCGGGATGACGGGATATCAGGAAGTGCTGACCGATCCCAGCTATCTGGGGCAGATTGTTGTCTTCACCTATCCAGAACTCGGCAACACAGGCGTCAATTCTGATGATGAAGAATCCGCAGGGCCTCAAGTGAAAGGGGCGATCGCCCGCAATATTTCCCGCATTCCCAGTAACTGGCGCTCGACTCAGTCGTTGCCTGACTATCTCCAGGCTCACAATATTCCCGGTATCTATGGTCTCGACACCCGCGCTCTGACACGCAAACTCCGCACCGTTGGGTCGATGAATGGGGGAATATCGAGTGAGATTCTCGATGCCGCAGAACTGCTGAGACAAGTGCAGGCGGCTCCAAACATGGCAGGGCAAAATCTGACCAAAGAAGTGACGACGACCGAGGTTTACGAATGGGCTGACCCCACCACCGATGCCTGGGAATTTATGCCGAAAAGTTTTGAGCAGGGGCACGGCTTGACCGTCGTGGCCATCGACTTTGGCATCAAACGCAATATTCTTCGTCGTCTCGCGAGCTATGGATGCCGCATCATCGTGGTTCCTTCGACAACGTCAGCCGAAGATATCCTGAAATACAACCCAGACGGAATTTTCCTATCTAATGGCCCAGGCGATCCGGCAGCGGTCAGTGAAGGGATTGCGACGGCTAAGGCTTTGCTTGAGTCACAGAAACCGATGTTTGGCATCTGTATGGGGCACCAAATTTTGGGGCTGTCTTTAGGGGCAGAAACCTTCAAGCTCAAATTTGGACATCGAGGGCTTAATCAACCCGCAGGTCTGAGTCAAAAGGTCGAGATTACCAGCCAAAATCACGGATTTGCCATCGATGCCGAATCTCTTGCTAAAGACGAACTCGAAGTGACTCACTTCAACCTCAACGACCAGACCATAGCCGGGTTGCGGCACAAGACCTTACCCATTTTTTCGGTGCAGTATCACCCAGAGGCGAGCCCTGGGCCTCATGATGCAGACTACTTATTCGAAAAATTTGTGAAGTCGATGCAAGCCCATCGGGCAGAGAAGGCGGCTGCACCCGTCTAAGCCACCGACTCAGTCCACCGACCTGAGGGCTAGAATCGATATGGTTCTGGCCTTAGGCTTGTCTATTCGCCATTTTTCGATATTCTTGCGCTCGCTGTTGGCACGCATCCTGGAATGCCGTGGAAATCTGCTGCCTCATCAGCCTCTGACCATCCTGCAATTCAGGTAGACTTTTAGACAGGCTGATCGTATTCATGCTGGTCTAAAAGCCTATCGATCGTCTACAAGTGCCCCAACTTTCTTGGGGATCATTGGCTCCGCTAGGAGGTGCGCATATGTCATCGTCACAGAATCGTCCTGCTTTGTGGGCTATGTTATCGGCTTTAGGAGTACAGATGATCCAAAGTTTGCAGACCGTTGCAGGCACAAGATTTCTGAAGGCATGGCCTAGGAGTTGGCGATCGCCATTCTTAATCGCCACTCTTCTCGTGTTGATGACGTCTGCCTGTGCTTCCAGTCCTTCTTCGTCCTCAGTCTCCCCGGCTCCTGATGTGACGTCTGAAGGAGGAGCAGACTCTGAAGAAGAGGCGATCGCCAATAGCGATGATTTTGATGGAGAACCGACTGAAGATTTGGGTTCAAGTGCCGAGTCTAGTGAAGACGATGAACCCATTGGCGTTGCCCTTGCCAGCGAGGAGTTTGAAGCCCTGCTGCCGTTTCAACAAGAAGCTGAGCGGCTAAACGCGGTTCTCCGCTGTGCTGAGGGTAAGCTATATCCGCCAGCTTTTGATGGAGATGGCTCTCTTTATAAGTGCGTCACTGGAGACAATAAAAGCCTGCGCATCTTTTTGAGAGAAGACCCCGAAACAGAGTCTGTGAAGAACTTGAAGATTCTCTGGTTTGGGGCACAGGTTGCAGAGTCTGAGACCCAAACTGGAGAAATTCTCCAAGCCCTGGCGAACTACTATGGGGGCGATCGCGCAAACGACATCGAGCAGATCTTTTGGGGCGACGACAACGACACCTTAGAGACAGATAGCTTAACTGTTGAGTATCGCTATCGCAGCCAGTCAGACGGTGACGAGCATCTCATGGTCATTGTGCCGAAGTCGTGAACCCTTGGTAAATATCAGGTTTAACGGCTCAGGTTAGCGAGAATCCTGTTTTTCATGATCCAATTCCTCAACATAGGCAGGACTTACGCACAATTCGCCTAAGCCTGAATAAACTCGTTGAAAGGGTGGGCGCGTCGCGCCCACCCTTTCAACAAACTGCGTAAGTCCTGATAGGGCTAGAACATAAATCGGACAGGACAGGGCTAATCTTCTGCTTCTGAAGTCAAAATTTGGGTGAGGGCGTCTAGGTTGCTCTGCAACAGATCCTGCATTTCTGCGTCCCCCAAAGCCAGCCCTGAGACAATTTGGGTTAGTTCTTCTGATTCTTGAGACGGAAGTGTATCAAGGATATTCTGGAGGCTGGGAGGAATATTCATCGTCAAGCAGAAACCCAGTGGTTTAATCATTACGACACTCTATTCCTTTGATTCAACCCAAGTGAAATTCTCTCCGGATCGTTTTAGCTTCAAAAGCAACGCTGACTTGTACAATCTGTTCTTTAGCACTGCGCGGCTTCCCAAAAAATATTGGTTTTACATCAGCGCGTAGCGCTATGGAACTTTAGGAAAGCACTGCGCTGATTAGGGACAGTCTCTGTTCATTAGGGTGCCGTTGGGCATACGGGTGTTGCAGAGCGTGGCTGTCTCTACCCCAGAATTTCGAGTCCATGCGTCACTTAATCGAGCATTCGTCAGGTTGGCTCCGGTCAGGTTGGCACGGGCAAGAAAGGCATCTCGCAGCTGGGCTCCTTGCAGATTGGCCCCGCGCAGGTCTGCCTGTAGCAGATTGGCGTCGTTTAAGACCGCGCGACTGAGGTCAGCCTGCGAAAAGTCTGTGCGATAGAGACGAGCGCTGGTCAAATTGCTGCCGCGTAGGCGTGCGCCCTGGAGCGAGGCTCGACTCAAATCGGCGGCTTCGAGATTGGCTCGACTCAGGTTTGCCTCTCGCAAGTCAGCACTTCGCAAGTCAGCACGCTGTAGATCGGCCTCCCGGAGATTCATGTGATTGAGCTGAACCGCAATCAGATCGCAGCCGGGGCAGGCTCCTGATTGGTCAAGCTGTTCGAGGTGAGACGGGCGATAAGCCTGCCCTGGCGATGGGGTGAGGCCGATAGCAATGAGGCTTGCCAGCAGCCCGCCGATGATAAAACCCACAGTTCTTTTGTGTAGAACTGTGGGTTTAAACCCGAAGAAAGGCGATCGCCTGCTTCTCAAAACTCGTTTACCCATGACCCACTCCTCATCTGCGGTGCTGTCGCTATTTGCGGTGCTGTCGCTATTTGCGATACTGTCGCCATTGTAATGAGGTCAGGGTTCTGTCGAACAGTCAGTCATGCAAACCTTTTTACGCAGAGAGAGCTGTTTCTTCGGCATGGGTTGCCCATTCGGGTAAGGGCTTTAGCTCACCATCTTCGAGGTACGTGACCCGGTCAGCGACCTTTTGAACGCGAGGGTCGTGGGTCACCATCAGCACGGTGCGCCCGCCTTCTTTCGCCAACCGACGCAGCAGCTCGATCACCAGTTGACCACTGTGAGAATCGAGAGCGGCTGTCGGCTCATCAGCCATAATGATTTGAGGATCTCCGGCTAGGGATCGGGCGATCGCCACCCGCTGCTTTTGGCCTCCTGAGAGATCGCGAGGAAGATGATTGATGCGATCGCCTAAACCGACCTGTTCAAGCAAAGACTGGGCTTCTACGCGGGCAATGCGAGGCCGCATTCCTTTCATTTTGAGGGCAACTTCAATGTTTTCAGAGGCTGTCAGGGCATCGAAGAGATTAAACCCCTGAAAGATAAAGCCAATGTTGTTAAGCCGAAACTGAGACAGCTTAGACGCCGAGAGCTGCGTTATGTCTTGGCCCAGCAAGTTGACGCGTCCGTGAGTCGGTTTTAGGATGCCCCCCAAGATCGAGAGGAGCGTGGTTTTGCCTGAGCCCGAAGGCCCCATGAGGAGCTGAATGTCTCCAGCCTGAATGTCGAGATCAATTCCTTTGAGCACCCGCACTTTTTGGCTGCCGCTGCTGTAAACCATTTCGATGTTGTGAGCGGCGATCGCAACAGAGGGCGCTTGACGAGCATCTACATCAGCCAGACTCGCCGAATGAGACTGCGAACGAGTCGCAAACAGTCCTGAATTGAACTGTCGAATGGAGCTTGAAATGCTGATAGGCGATGTCGTCATGATTTAAGCGCTCGTAGAGCTAACTGTGCTTCAACAAAAATATGTCTGTTTGATGTAGGTCGCACTTATGCAGATTGCACCTATTTGGACTCTATCTTTTTGGCTTGCTAAGTGTAAAGAAGTTTTACTTTAAGCTTATGCAAAGCTGGGATAGCCGTAATCCCCTAGTAGACTCACGCTTCTGGGTGAATTTATTGAGGAAAATGTTTTGCCCGCCGATCGAGTCTTGTTTGAAATCACATGGGCGGCTAGCACTGTCTATGGTGATACATCACTCTGAATGCGGCCTTTTCCGGACGTGAGAATTTCCTGAGAGCCGCAAGTGCGTTGTTCACCTCGTGATGAATACGACTTCGGGATGGGTCTGGCTATAGCCAAAAGACAGTAAAGTTCTTCGTTTTGTGAGAATTTGGTTTCGGCTAGTGCAAAACCTTCATTGAAACTTCAAATTGTCATCGTATCGATAGGGTTGGAGTGAAGCAGAGACGGTGAATGAATCATGATGCAACGGGTCGCAAGCGGCAAACACACGGCTGACTGGGCAGCACATACCTGTATTCTCAGGTGCTGTAGCTATTGCTAGCCTAGCTGTGTTTTGTTCGAAGAGCTGCTTGAGATTTGACAGCTCGTGAATTGTCCACTCTTAAGCGACTTCAGTAATTTCTTGGAGATGCCGACTAGAGGCGATCGCCAAGACTTAATATGAAGACTTAAAGTAGAAGGTACAGGGTCACAAGAAAAACCCGGCAGAGTTTGCCAGGTTTTGCAAGGTGTTTAAACCACTGATGTAGTTCGGCCTTAGTATTCCCGATATTTAGAGCGGGGATCATTAAATACGATAATAGGGTTAGGAATGGCTCAATTCAGACACTGAATTGAGCCTATGCTTTTGTACTTCTTGACGCCATGCAGAATCAGTAGACCAAGCGAGTCTAGGCAGGGGCTTCATCACTGTGAGAGATAGAGTGAGAAATAGCGTGAGGGATATGGTGCAGTTACTTAAGCGTCGAACTTTAGCCCTAGCTGGTGCTGCGATCGCCATAGCGACAACCGCTGGATGCGCTTGGCTGCAAGATATTTCTGGCTTATCTCTCGCTGACCTGACCCAGATATTGGCTGATGATTCTTCAACCGTCTCTGTGGTGGCCTTTAACCTAGAGTCAGGAGACGCAGACCCGGTCTATCTGGCAGATCAGTACTTAGCTCCTCAACAAGGCGTTGATTTATGGGGGCTATCTGAAGTTCAGAATCCAGAATGGTTAACGGTTTTAGAACAGGGCGTAGAAGTAGGAGAAAGCTCTGACTTTCAGGCCATTTTAGGTACGACAGGTGGAGCCGATCGCCTTGCGCTACTGTACAACACAAGTCTGTTTGAAGTGATTGAAGCCTATGAGCTGACGGAGTTGAGCTTTGGTGGCCGAGTCAGGGCGGCATTAGTCGCTCAGATGAAAGTGCGAGCCTCTGGCGAAGAGTTTCTATTTATGGTGAATCATCTCTATCGCACGAACGATGAAGCTCGTCATCAACAGGCTCAGATTTTGAACACATGGGCGCGAGGTCAGACCCTACCCATCATCGCAGTGGGAGACTACAACTTCGACTTCAATATCACCGAGGGAGATGCCGGGAATCGCGATCGCGGCTTTGATCTGATGACCCAAGACAATATTTTCACTTGGGTTCGTCCTCAGCCCTTGATGGTCAGTCATTGCAGCGATCGCTACAACAATATTCTTGACTTCATCTTTGTTGCTAACGGGGCCAAATCGTGGACGGTTGAAGATTCGACCGTTCTTTACTCCGATGCTGCTGACGACTATTGTCCAGACGACAGCCTCCAGAGCGACCACTTCCCAGTGGCGGCAACATTTGTTTTACCCACAGGCGAAACGCCCTGATATGATTTGCCCACAGGCGCAACCCCTTGATATCGGGCTCATCATCACAACCTGCCGTAGCCCAGCCGCAAACTGCCCGGAGCAAAGGTGAACTCAGTCAAGGGATCTTCTGAAGAATCTGAAAAGCCTGAGGAACCTGAAGAGATGAATTCCGAAGAGATTGATGTGGAGTCTATCGAGGCGTGCGACAGAACGCCTCTGCTGGGTTCAGAAAGTTTCACCGTTGGCCTTGAATGCCGCCCCTGAACTCGCAACTCCCCGGCTACATTGACACCAACGACAACGCCCTCATAGCACTCTCCCTCGGCAGAAGTCCATGAGACATGCTGGCCTCGATTTACAAGCAGGTTTTCGTAGTCTCTGGCGATCGCCATTGCCTCGTCTGGCTGACAGCGGTCGAGGCCAAGGGTGATGCCCCTGAGAATCAGAGCCGCTAAATCGTTGATGGCAGACGGGTTGAATTCCTGACGCAGCAGCTCATGCACGTTAATCCCGGTCGGCGGCACCGGGTTACTCCAATTGATGCCAACCCCGATGCAAACCCATAGGAGGCGATCGCCTCGACTTCTCGTTTCGATCAAAATACCGCCCAATTTTCGTCCGTTGACCACCAAATCATTGGGCCACTTTAGCCCAACCCTGATGCCCAATGCCCGAAACTGAGTTGCGATGCCCCAGGCTGTAGCCAGGGTCAGATGTTGTTGCGGTTGTTGAATTGGCACATCAGGACGGATGGCTGTCGAGAGATAAAGGCCACCCGGTGCAGAGACCCATTCTCGACCTCGCTGGCCTCTGCCCTGAGTTTGCTCTTGGGCAATGACTACCGTATGAGAGGGCGCACCCCGCTGGATAGAATCCCATAGGGTGAGGGTTGTCGAAGCCAGTCGATTGTAAATACGGAGGTTCCAGGGAGGCAAAGACTCATTTTGCTCTTCATTTTTTTCTTCATTGCTCTCTAAAAACGTCGAGTTTTGGGAAGAATGTCGCGCAGCTAGAGCCGTTTGGATGGCGATCGGGTCAAGGAAATGAGGGTTCATATCACGACAGGATAGACTATTACACGGACTTCTTAAGCTGTCTTGCTATGCACACCTGGACTTGGACTCAGCACAACGAATTGCCGTATCTCACCTGTAGCCTGCTCAAGGGCTGGTCTCATGGGTTTTTTACCCAACAGTGGTGGCCCCATCTGCCAGAAGCCGAGCTGGGAGTGGCGATCGCCTCTGCTTTCACTGCGCCCCAGTCGGCTAACCCGGCAACGTCAGCCTCCCAGCGCAACTATCGGGTCAAACAGATTCACGGCAACCGGGTTTTAACCACAGCAGAACATCATGCCGAATCAGAACAGCGAGCCGAGCAGGCAGCCCAAAGTGAGAACGCTACGGCAGAACCAACAGAAAATCCTCCCTCATTGATGCCTGAAGCCGATGGCCTGATTGCTGAGGCAAACGGCCAGACAGTCTGGGTCGCGACCGCCGACTGTGTGCCCGCCCTAATTGCCGATACCCAAACCGGACGGGTGGCCGCAGTTCATGCTGGGTGGCGCGGCACGCAGCAGAAAATCGTGCCGATCGCCGTGCAGCGATTGCTCAACCAGGGCAGTCAGATTCAGAATATTCGGGTCGCTCTGGGGCCAGCCATTGCGGGAGAGGTATATCAGGTGTCTACGACCGTAGCGGCTCAGGTCGGAGCTACCGTATTACCCGATCTGAACGCCCAACAGCGACCGGGTGAGTCGTCAGTGGCGACTTCTCCTGAGAGTCATCACGCAGTCGCGGAGTTACTCAGCCAAGTCAAGGCTCTGCCCCAAAGTCCGGTGTTAGACGACCCCCAACCCGGACGAGCACGGCTCGATGTGCGCCGTATTAACGTGCTTCAGCTCGAACAACTTGGCCTTGCCCCAGAGCATGTTGCCGTGGCCCCTTACTGCACCTATCAGCAGGGCGATCGCTTTTTCTCCTACCGCCGGAGTCGCCTCAAAAAGGTTCAGTGGTCAGGCATTGCGGCCAATGAACCTAGCGCGACGGCGCTCTAAAACGGGGTAAACCGCAACGAGAAATAAAACCCATCTTCTTGGAGTGAGCCGCCCTCGCTATCAGTATCTACCAGAGGCAATCCGTAATCTAGTCGAGCAGAGAGGCGATCGCCCATGCGCCACAACAGCCCCAACCCTACAGACGCAACCAAACTTGGGTCAGGGTCAATCGCATCTAGATTCCAGCCATGTCCTATGTCTACAAACGGCGCAATTTGGAGTAAGCCGTCAATGCGGCGAGCCCGCACTAGGGGAATTCGCACTTCTGATGACAGCAAAATGCCGTTGTCTGTTAGCAGCTCATCTTGACGGTAGCCACGCACGGTCTGTTGGCCACCCAACCCAAACTGTTCTAAAGGAACCAGAGGCCCATCGGCTAGTTGAATATCGCCCCGCACCAGCAAAATGGTATCAGCCGCCAGCAGCCTCACCCACTGCCCTTGGCCTCGCCAAGAAAAGAACCGACTATCGGGGCCAACCTCATTAATGGTGGAGTTGAGAGCATCAAGACCCAGGCTAAACTGCGATCGCCCAGCAAGCACTTGCTGCCCGCCCTGCTGAGTCCATTCTTGGGCAAACCGCAAGACAGAAATGCGAGTCTGTCCGTCTTCATCGGCTCCGAGGGAAGGAAACGGAATCGCTTCTCCCAGCAAATCTTCCAGAAACTCACTCTCACTCTCGCGGCGCGACGCGGTCAGACTGATGGCAAACTCCCGCGTAGGCGATTGATACAGGGGCTGACGATAGGTAAGCTCATAAAATCGCGAGTCAGAGTTGATATCGAGAATTTCAAACTCATCCTCAATCACATTGCTACTCGTCGTTCCATAACTAAATGACACGGTGCCGTTGCGGGCATTGACCGGAACGGCATAGCTCACATCTACGGTGTTGCTGCCATCGGTGTTGCTGTAGCCCACACTGATGCCGTCACCGATGCCAATTAGGTTGGCTTCACTAACCTGTATTTCTCTGCGGAAGCTGCCCACACTGGGCGATCGCCCGTTATTGACTTCCAAATCAACCGCGAAGGTATCGGCCTGCACAACCTGGACATCGAGAATGCTGGTCGCCGGACGCACCCCGGCAGCTAGCTCTGCCGAAATTGTGTCGATCAGCGGATCGAGCTGGAGCAACTGCAACCCTTCCAATAAATCATTGGTGTTGAGCGGCTCTGATGCCGCTAGAGCCAGTCTCTGTCGCACATAGCCAGGACGCAGCCGCCCATCGACCTCGACGTTGATTTCTTCGACCTGCCCCTCAAGCACTTGAATGGTCACGACCGTGTTGTCACTCTCAAGGGTTTGGGGCGGAATGAATGCGCCTGAGGTGACGTAACCTGCATCGACATAGAGCTGCGTGATGGCTGATCGCACCTGCAACAGTTCTGCAAACGATAGCTCTCGCCCTTCATAAGGTGCTGTAATGGCTGCAAAATCTTCTTCATCAAAAACCGTGCTGCCCACCACTTCAAATCGCTCGACGCGAATCGTTGCGGGCACTTCTTCGGATGGAGTTGGGCTAGGAGTCTCGCCCGGTGGGCGTAGTAATTCGTCGGGTGAGGGTAGCACTGGGGTCGGCTGACCTTCCGGAAGGGGCTGCCGGGAAGGAGGCTCAAACTGATCAGGAAGCTGAACCAAAGACTGAGCCTGTGACCCTTCTGCCATGCTGGATAGCAATAGCGTCGTCAAGCTAGCCATCGAAAGCAAAACCGAACAGTAGCGAATAGCAGGAATCTGATCAGAGGCCATAGATTAAATCAAACAGTGAGTAAAAAAAAGGCTGTCAGACGTTTCTCACCACATGTTCTGTGTAGAATCTTCATCAGAGTCTCAAAGAAACTCTAGCACTATATTCCAGCGCACTATAGCGAGAAATCGTCACCCTTATTGCCAGGGTAAAAATCGATATAAAACTAATTTTCAAAATTATTTTCTCACCAAGCAGCTTAGTTGTAATTGAAAGCTTTTGGGTTTATCTATCACAAAATCTTTAAGCTTTGATGTCTAAAGTAGAATTTGCAAGTCATGAATTCGCAGAGTGATGACAAAAAATCTAAACAAGCCTTAAGCACTTCTAG
Organism: Elainellaceae cyanobacterium; assembly: GCA_049647405.1. Classification (GTDB taxonomy): domain Bacteria; phylum Cyanobacteriota; class Cyanobacteriia; order CAKZMO01; family CAKZMO01; genus CAKZMO01. Next base: position 31,592 of record JBARXP010000289.1, read on the forward strand.
GCCAAGAGTCTCTAGGCCGAATACCTCTAGATAGGGGATTAAGAGCCTAGCCCTTTGAGCTAGACACGAGCTCATTCTCAGACGGTCTTCCCGTTATCGACCCCTGATCAACATTGAGCTGACCGCCAAACTGCTTTAACTCTAGGAGTTTGACTCCAATCTGATATTCATATTGGCTGAGGAGCCGTCCATAAATATAGCCTGCGCGGCCATCTAGAAAACCGAAGCGAACCACGTAGAACAGCAGAAAACGCAATATAGGTTTGAAGGGGAGCCGTACCCAGATTTTCTTGAGAAAACGCTTACGTTGGACGGAGTCGCCAAATAAATTAGCTCCGATCGTGTTGGTCTCTCCCTTGCCCGTCAACAGGTTGTAATAGACCCGCGCTTCCCAATTTGAGTAGCGGTTGTGGCGCGCAATCCAGTGAAATAAGTCTCGAAAATCGATGTGCAGCATATCTTCTTTGAGATAACCCACCTTGCCCTGCAAAACAACGTGCTCATGAACTTCGTTGTCTCCGGTATTGGGCACATCTTCTGTGTGGAGATTTTCGTAGCGTCCTTTGGCATGGCGAAAGAGACGGAGATTCCAATCGGGATATTTGCCGCCATGCCGAATCCATGTGCCGAGAAAAAAGACGCGGCGGTTTAAATAGTAGCCATCGCAATCTTGGGTCTGGATGGCGATCGCCATTTCAGCCCACAGTGCTGGCGTGATGCGCTCGTCACAATCAACAATCAAGACCCACTCATTTCGGAAGGGCAACGTTTCGAGCGACCAGTTTTTCTTTTTCGGCCAGCGCCCATTGAAGTCAAACTGCACCACCGTTGCGCTATATTGCGCTGCAATTTCGATTGAGCGATCGCCACTTTGAGAATCAACCACAAAGACTTCATCGGCACAGGCGACACTTTCTAAACAGGCCGATAAATTTTGCTCTTCGTTTTTGGCGGGAATGAGGACAGAGATAGGAATTTTAGCGGAAGTCTCAGTCATGAGAACCATCCTTGTGGCGCGATTGACTTTAAACCAGGATTTCTTGGGTCGGATTTAGATGGAGTACTAGAAGATTGAGGGACAACAGTCACGGATGCATGAACCTCAATAATCAGGCACAGCCTCAATCGGACTTTCCATCAGCTCCCCATCGGTCAGGTTTCCCCAACAGCATCCCCAATACGGCACGCAAATACCCAATCTGGCCGTATGCATAGACAAAATTGTCAAATCGTAGAGCCGGGTCGCGGCAATATTTGATCGATCGATAGAGTCCTCGAATGAGGCGCTCACTGCCTCGATTGATTTGGGCGATG
>JBARXP010000290.1:0-35295 GCA_049647405.1 Elainellaceae cyanobacterium
CGGTTCTTTACGGCGGCAACACGGCGTGTATCGAAATCAGTATCCAGGGCACTCGACTCATTTTTGACGCAGGAACTGGGTTAAGAGTGTTAGGAGAGCATTTGCGTCATCTTCCAGCAGTTGAAGCTCATCTCTTTTTTACCCATACCCAATGGGATCGAATTCAAGGGTTTCCCTTTTTTACCCCTGCTTTTGACCCCAAAAACTGCTTCCATATCTATGGTGCGACTGGGCTAAATGGAGCATCGATTAAACAGCGCCTTTCCAGCCAAATGCTGCGCCCTAATTTTTCAGTGCCATTGCAGGTGATGCAGGCAAATCTTTGCTTTCATAACATCAACGCAGGGCACTTGCTACAGATTGGTGATATCACCGTAGAAACCATTTCTCTCAGCCGTTCTAACGGGGCTTTGGGCTACCGTGTCAGCTGGAACGGCCACTCGGTAGTATATGCCACAGATACTGACCATACGCTTGATTCACCCGATGAAGGTATGCTGTATCTCGCTCAAAATGCAGATGTCTTGATCTTCGATACGGCCTATGAAGATCATACTTACTATGATTCATCGTCTTGTTCGGCGTCTCGCAATCCTAAGGTATGGAAGGCCAGTATTGAAGCCGCTTTTTCAACAAACGTAAAACAAATCGTTATGTTTCATCACGACCCGACTCATGATGATCAATTTCTGACTAAGGTCGAGCGAGAAATGCAAGATGTCTATCCCAATGTCTCGATGGCACGGGAAGGGATGACGATTCACGTAAAGGGATAACCCTTGAAGTCAAGACAAAGCTCCCCCGCAGCAACGAGCTTGCTGTTTTGACTTAGCGTCTGTAAGCGAGATATGACGACAGACTGAAGGACTGAAGTGCCTTCGCTAGATAATCTCGGCACTCACCCCTTGATCTAAATTGGTTGATCCTAAATTGGTTGATCCTGGATGGGATGAGCCTAAATTGGTTGAGCCTGGATGGGCTGTGGAGAACGTATGGCGATCGCCATAATTGCCATCAGGGCTAGGCGTAAAACTTTTTTGACGGGCGGCTAAACGGCCTCTCACAAAGCCTCATGTCACTGGCTTCTGGTCTGAGCTGTGCATTGGCGTTGCGGAACGATTATTCGGGCAAACCGACATTGATATTTATAAGCCTGTTCATAGTCTCGATCTTTAGATGACCTAACTCATTTGACAGGCTGTGATCGAGGGGATCGAGGGGATTGAGGAGATTGGCAACTGCTAAGGGGTACCAATTATTCAGTCTTGGTTTATTCAGTCTTGGTCTTAGATGAACCTTGAACGACAGGTGAAGATTAGTGCGTTCAATATGCCTTCCGTCAGCATGGGGAGCATCGTGCTTCAACCAGCGCTTCAACCAGTGTTTCAACCCTTGACCCTCACAAGGAATCTAGTGCTGTGAGTTATCCGTACTTCATCTAGCTGGTAAGCCTGCTGGATAGCCATGACTGATAGTGATGGCTGATAGCCATGACTGACTGCGGTTAAGATAATTTGCACCCAGAGAGTTGCGGTCAAAGTGTATTCCTCTAGAATAGGCTGAATGCATCCCAAGGCTTTAAAAGAGCTTAGTGAATTCGGGCAGATATTCATTCTCCAGTGACAGTATGACCCAATCTCCTCCCCCAAGCCCTGAGAACCATTCCGACTCTGGTTCTGATGCGTCTTTATTGCCCCAGCAAAGACGGCGATCGCTCAAGACTTTTCTTGTTGCAGGTAGCGTGGTTACGGTTGGGGCGGTTGCGGGTATTGGTGCTGCTCAGTATTTTGTCTACAATCGCCTCGCGCCTCTCGTTGAAGACACGCTATCAAAAGTTCTCAACCGCCCTGTTGAGTTAGGCGAAGTCGAGGGGTTCACGCTTTCGGGGTTGAAAATTGAGGGTGCGATGTTGCCCCCGACAGAAAATAGCCAAGACTATGCGCGAGTGGAGACCGTGCAGGTAGGCTTTGATGTTTGGAATGTGGCATCAAGTTTGGTGCGCGATCGCACGCTGCCCTTGACGATCAATCTCACGAATCCTGAAGTCTACGGCTACGAAGATGCTGAGGGTCAATGGTTGCGACTTGACATTCAGGAGCCTGAAGAAAAAGCTCCGGTGAGCGTTTCTCTCAATCAGATCAACGTCAAAAACGCCACGGTGATTCTGATGCCTGCCCCGCCTGCCCTAGAGTCGCCGTGGGACAACGAAGATTTTTTTGATGATTTAAGTGCTCTACGAGCTTCTGTTAAAGAGCCGAGTGAAGAAGCAGAAGAAATAGACGAAGCCGCCGATCCCTTTTCGGAAGTCGCTTTGGTGACAACGTTAGAAACTCCATCTCTGCCTTTGATCATCAAAAATGTTGATGCTCAGGCCACTCTGCGTGACGAAAATCGCTTCGTGAAGTTTGAGGTCACAGCAGAACCTGAAGAAGGTGGAACCGTTGCTCTCAATGGAGACGCTGATCTAAAGCTGCTGCTTGTCAATGCGATCGTGCGCACCAATCAGCTTCAGGTGGCTCAGTTTGCGTCGCTGTTGCCGTTACCCGGACGCATTTTGTCTGGCAATATCGACTCAAATTTAGATATTCGCTACAGCTCGGGTCAAATGCCCTCCATTAAAGGAACAGCCCAGGTTAATGACTTGACGGCTCAGATGGATGTGGCTCCGTTACCGATCGCCGATATCAATAGTCGTCTTCGGTTTGACGAGCAAACTGTTTTGATCGAAGACACTCGCCTCAGCTATGGCGATGTCAAGCTAACGGCTGGAGGCAGCGTTGATCTCAACACAGGCTATGCCCTGACTGCTGAAGTCTTGCCTGTCAGCCTAGAGGAGGTGCAAAACACCGTTAATTTAGAGTTGCCTTTTACGACCGCAGGCGCAGTGACCGTTGATGCTACGGTCAGCGGCCCTCTGACGCAACCTGTGATTGAAGGCACGCTCACTAACGTCAAGAGGTTGCAGATTGACGAAGTTGGCGTTGAATCACTACTGGCCAACTTTCGACTGACGCCGCCTATTTTAGATATCAGTCAGCTCACGATCATTCCCGTCGATGGTGGACGCATTACGGGTGCAGGTAATGTCAATCTCGAAGCGGATGGAGGCGTTCTGTTTAATGCTCAGCTCTCTGATTTGCCTGGAGATGCCCTCGCAGCCAACTATGGGGTGACCCTGCCGCAAAACTATGCTATCGGCACTATCGATGCAGCCGTAGAAGTCTTTGGCCCGTTTAGCGGCATTCAGGCGATCGCCAACTGGCAGCTACAAAATGAGGTCTATCCCGGCCAGGGCGAAATTCGCTATGACGGCAACACGGTGCGGGTGCAGCGAACTCAGTTCAACCTGTCGCCTCAAACGGGCGGAGGCACTGCGACGGTAGACGCAACCCTTGACCTCAATCAAGGCTCTTGGCGCGCCGTTTTAGATACGGCTAACGTCAATGTTGAGTCTTTTACAGACCAGGCTCAAGGACAGCTCAACAGCAATATTCGACTATCAGGACGGCTGGATAATCTCAGCCCAGAGGCGATCGCCCTCCAGGGAGAAGCTCGTCTTACCGATGCTGTGATTACTGCGATCCCCAATGCAGAATTGCTGATTCAGCCAGGGGATTGGAATACCTCATTTTCTTGGACGGGAAATGGCATCCAGATCGAACAGTTTACGGCTCCTGGCATCGAAGCGAGTGGCTTTGTGGAAGCCAATTTAGAGGGTGAGCCATCCTTAGGGGCAGTTGATTTGGCGGTGGCTTTGCAGCAGTTTCAGCTAGGTGCCCTAGAGGCTTTTGCGCCAGAGGCTGTGCGATCGCAAGCCCAGCTTCAGGGCACGGCTAGTTTTCGGGGGCGCGTGACGGGCGACATTACTAATCCGCGCCTTGCGGGCAACTTGCGGCTGAATCAGTTTGCGGTCAATGCGATCGACTTTAATCCTGTGTTGCAGGGCGATGTCATGTTTTCTCTAGCCGATGGAGGAACCCTTGATGTGCAGGGAGGAAACGATCGCATCGCGGTGCAGCTTGATGATCAGTTCATGCCCGTTCGCTTTCTGGTGCGTCAGACCGGAGATCAAGAGGGGCTGGCTCCGTTCACCGCAGAAGGCAGAACAGAGGGCGATCGCCTCCTGGCTGAGGTTCGCAATTTCCGGCTCAATGAGCTGGCCTACAACCCTCTGCCCGGTCAAAATATTGGCTTTTTGGGTGGAGTCGTCAATGCCAACCTCAATGCCAATCTTTCAGATCTGAGCAATCCTTCTGTGGCGGGCAGTGTGGCGATCGCCCGCTTAGGGGTTGGCTATCTGACTGCCGAACGCTTTACCAGCGACTTTACCTATCGCAATGGCAGGGTTGCCCTCAACGATGCCGATGTCAATATTGGCGAGAGCACCCTTCAATTTTCGGCGAGTGCTGATTTAGCTGACCCGGCCTTGAGCTATCAGGCGACTCTCGCTGCCGATGCGCGACTGCAAGATTTTGTCGATCTGCTAGATCTGGTTGACCTCGCCTCGCTACAGCGAGGGCTTCAAGCTCCTCTCTATCAAGGCGAAGAGCTGCTGACGACAGAATCGGTGGGGCGTCCAACTGCGTCTCTGCTTGACCAGTTGGCTTACATTACTGAAGTCATTGCGCGCAACAAGCAGGCGCAAGACGACGCTCAAACCGCCGTGTTGCCTCCCTTCACGGAGCTGGAAGGAAATCTGAGCGCTCAAATCAATGTGGCGGGTTCTCTTGCCTCAGGCGTGGCGGCTGATTTTGATATCGAAGGCAATAACTGGACGTGGGGACCTTACACCGAGCCCAATCAGCTAGTGGCGAGAGGCAATCTTACCGACGATATTGTGACGTTTGAGCCGTTTCAGTTCACATCTAATTCTTCGGTCGTCAGCTTAGAAGGGCGACTGGGGAACACCCAGCAAGATGCCGTTTTGATGGTGCGTGACGTGCCTCTGGAGGTGCTGCAAGACTTCGTTGCTTTGCCCCTAGACTTGGCTGGTGACCTTCAGGTGAACGCAAATATCGGCGGTGTGCTCACCAATCCCACTGTCATGGGTGCAATTGAGGTGGTCGATCCGGTGTTAGAGGGGACTCCTCTCCAACTGGCTCAAGTGGGCTTTAATTATCAGGAAGCTCGTCTCGCTGTCGATGGAGCCGCTGTCATTGAAGAACCTGAGCGATTGAGCATTCAAGGCTCGATTCCCTACGCGTTGCCTTTTATGACGGTGCAGCCTGAGAGTGAGGCGATCGCCCTCAACATTGATTTACAAAACGAAGGCTTAGCGTTTCTCAATTTGGTCTCGCAAGGTCAAGCCTTTTGGGAAGGCGGTGAGGGCGATATTGATTTGAGCGTTGCTGGAACCCTAGCACAGCCTCAAATTCTGGGTACAGCAATGTTTCAAGATGGGGTGATTTCTAGCCCTCTGTTGTCTGATCCGGTGACAGGCATTACCGGAGCGGCCACCTTTAATCTCGACTCCGTTACGGTTAGCGATCTCAATGCCCAGATCCGAGATGGCAACATTAATATTCAAGGAAACCTACCGATCTTCCAGGCTGTAAGCTTCGGGGACGATGGGGTGACTCCCCTGACGGTCACGCTCTCTCAGCTTCCGATTGATTTTGAACGATTTTTGATTGCCACCGTCGATGGCGAGATTGTCGTAGGTAGAACCGCTTTGACTCCTGACATTAGCGGCCAGGTGAGTGTTTCTAACGGTCGCATTATCACAACGCGACTGCCGATGCAGCAGGCAGACAAGGGGAAAAATGGGGCTGCGGTCGATGCTGCTGAAGATTCCAATGTGATTCCGGCAAGTGGTGAGACCACGTTTGCCTTGGGAATTCAACCCGAGGAACTGCCCAGTTTTCTAAATCAGGTGCGGTTTAGTGATTTCACTATGGTCTTAGCCGATGATTTAGATATTGTTGGCTCGCCCCTGTTTAACATCTCGGCTCTCGGAGACTTGGTTATTAACGGCACCGCCGCAGACATTCGCCCCGAGGGAGTTATTCAACTGAGTGACGGGTGGATTAATCTGTTTGCAACTCAGTTTCGTCTTGATCGAGATGCACCCAATACAGCCACGTTTACCCCAGATCGTGGGCTTGACCCTGAGCTAGACGTGCAGATGGTTGCAACAGTCCGCGAGGTTGATCGTGCTCCCATTTCGCCATCCTCTCCTTTCTCCTCGTCAGAGGTGGCAGACCAGTCGGCGATTCCCACCTTTGGGGGTCTACAAACCGTTGAGATTTTTGCCACAGTGCAGGGGCCAGCCACTGCTTTGACCGCATCGTTGAACACTTCATCTGAAGAAGCTCCGCCGACTCGTAACGATGTGCTGGTGCTGACGAGCGATCCGAGCCGTTCGGAGCGGCAAATTGTCGCGTTGATTGGTGGACAAGCCTTTGCCAGCTTAGAAAACGGAGGGGCGATCGCCACTGTTGCCACATTTGTCGGGTCGGGCTTTTTATCTAACGTGGGGAACGACATCGCCGATGCCCTCGGACTGAGCAGCTTCAGTATTTTTCCTACCGCAGGCGATCCGGGAGGTGAGTCGCGCTTACCTCTTGCTATCGGCATCGAGGCAGGGTTTGATATCACCCGAGATCTGAGCTTTAGCGTCCTAGAAATTTTAGACGGTAACCTCGATCCCCAATTTGGGTTAGAGTACGACATCAATAACAACTTCCGAGTGAGAGCCTCTAGCAACCTCAACGACGACACCCGAACTATTTTGGAATATCGCAACCAATTTTAGATAAGCCTTTGCCTTGTCTCTTACGACCTTGTTCCTTATGACCTGTGTAGCGATGGGGCTACATTGAGAGAACCACACCCCAATTCTTAAATCTCGAATCGAAGATGACCCAGGCATCGACCGTAGACAAAAAGCGCACCGCAGAACTCCGCACGCTTCTTCAAAAGGCCAGCTATGCCTATTATGTGCTCGATGCTCCAACGCTAGAAGATGCCGTGTATGACCAGCTCTATCGGGAGTTGCAAACCCTAGAAGAGACCTATCCTGAGCTGGTTTCTGCTGACAGCCCAACTCAGCGGGTAGGGGAAACGCCCGCGACCCAATTCACCTCGGTGCGGCACAACATTGCTCTCTACAGCCTCGAAAATGCCTTTAACCCTGACGAGCTAAACGCCTGGGATCAGCGCTGGCGCAAAGTGGCGGCAGAAGACGCACCCGCAACGGTGCAATATGTCTGCGAACTCAAGATTGATGGTTCGGCCTTGGCGCTGACCTATGAGCACGGCGTTTTGGTGCGAGGAGTCACCCGAGGCAACGGCATTGAGGGAGAAGACATTACCCAAAATGTGCGCACGATTCGCACGATTCCTCTGCGGCTCCAGCTCGATCAGCCACCCGAACGACTGGAAGTGCGGGGAGAAGCTTTTTTGCCCATAGATGTGTTTGATCAGATCAACCGCGATCGCCAATCCGCTGGTGAAGCGCTGTTTGCCAATCCGCGCAATGCAGCGGCGGGAACCCTGCGTCAGCTTGACCCTAAAATTGTCGCTAGCCGTCGCCTCGACTTCTTTGCCTACACGGTGCATTTTCCAACTGGACTGCCTGGAGTCGAAGCGTCTCCCATCAGCCAATGGGACAGTCTTAAATTTCTTCAGTCCGTGGGTTTTCGGGTCAACCCTCATCGACGACTGTGTTCGTCATTAGCCGAAGTCTTGGGCTTCTTCGACGACTGGTCGAGCGATCGCCATGACTTGCCCTACCTAACCGACGGAGCCGTGGTCAAGCTCAACAGCCTCACCCTCCAAGACGACCTCGGCTTTACCCAAAAGTTTCCCCGCTGGGCGATCGCCCTCAAGTACCCGGCGGAAGAAGCGCCTACGGTCGTCGAAGCCATCAGCGTTAATGTGGGTCGCACTGGAGCGATTACTCCCCTGGCAGAGCTGCGACCCGTGCAGCTTGCAGGCACCACCGTTTCTCGCGCCACGCTCCACAACCGCGATTTCATTGCTGAACTCGACGTTCGTGAAGGCGACACCGTCATCGTTCGCAAGGCGGGAGAGATTATTCCCGAAGTGGTGCGGGTGCTGCCTGAGCTGCGTCCAGAGCAAACGACTGCATTTCAAATGCCCACCCACTGTCCCGCCTGTGGGCAACCCGTGGTGCAGCCTGAAGGCGAAGCGGTCATCCGCTGCATCAACACCTCCTGCCCTGCCATTTTGAAAGGGGCGATCGTCCACTGGGCCAGCCGAGGCGCGATGGATATTAACGGATTGGGCGAAAAGTGGGTCGATCAGTTCCTTAGCCGTGGTCTAGTGCATATCGTAGCCGACTTATATGAGCTGACCGAAGCGAAACTGCTAGAGGTCGAGCGCATGGGCAAAAAGTCTGCCCAGAATCTACTGGAGGCGCTAGAACAGTCGAAACAGCAACCCTGGTCGCGAGTGCTGTTTGGCCTGGGGATTCGCCATGTGGGCAGCGTTAACGCTCAGTTGCTCGCAGAAACCTTCACATCGGCTGATCAGCTTGCTTCTGCGGAGTCAGAGCAGATGGAGCAGGTCTATGGCATCGGTTCTGAAATTGCTCAATCGGTCTATCAGTGGTTTCGAGTGCCTGCCAACCAAGACTTGGTCGAGCGGCTAAATCAGGCCGGAATTCAGTTTGAGGGTGCAGCTCCAGCCGAAACGGAGAACATGAATGGGGCGATCGCCAACAAAACCTTTGTGCTGACCGGAAGTCTGCCCACTCTGAGCCGCAGTGAAGCGAAATCTAAAATTCAGGCGGCGGGAGGCAAGGTCACCAGTTCTGTCAGCTCAAAAACTGACTATGTCGTCGTTGGCGAAGATGCCGGGTCAAAGCTCGACAAGGCTATCAAGCTAGGCATCTCACAATTGTCTGAAGCTGAACTATTGGCACTTTTGGCATAAGTTCCGAAATCTTTTTCGAATGGGGTGTATTTACATCAGGTGTGACTAGCTACGCATTTGCCTGGATTGGCTGACCCAAAATTCAGAGGTTGGTAGTGGAAACCGCCCCGGCATCGTGCAGTTTTATGGGTGAGTATTGATGTGTCAACGCCGAACTTTGAACCTGTCTAGCTCGCCAAAATCAGGGAGTACCGAGTGAGTTATCACTGGAACGGGTGATGTTGAATGCGGCTCATTCTTGTTTAATGGCATTGTCAGGGATATGCGGTCATGACGTTCGTTCATTCTTTAGCGTTAATCTTTTTTAGGCTCAGCACTTATGCTCTTTTGCCATGCCGAATCCTGATTCTTCTTTCAAAATGCGCGATCGCCCCATGGCAGTCTCTAGGTGCTTTGATTTTTTGCAGGGCAAAGGGCAGGGCAAAGGGTTGGGCAACGTCAGGCGATCGCTCCTGATGCGAATTTTAGGATTTGGATCGGCAGTCGCTTCATCCTTAATGGTGGCCGTGGCGATCGCCCCAACGGTCTCGGCGGCAAACTCTATTCGTGCCCACTATGGGCCGATTCAGCTCTCTATTTCGGTTGAGTCTCTCGAACGGTTTGCAGATGAAGGGGTGATCAACCCAGATTTGCAGGCTTATGCCAATCGCCTCAGCGATCAAGAATTGGTCGAAGTGAGACGACTCCTGCAATCTTCGGCTGACGTTGATCCTGTGGCGATCGCCAACTTTCTCTACACGGCTCAAGGAGAGGCCATTTTAGAGCGGGTTGGAGGAGTGATTCGGACTCGCTCTAGCTCTGGATTTTATGCGCTGAGAGCCGCGCTGATTTTAGCGGCAAGTCACGAAGACGGAGCCACTCCCTTAGGGCTGCTGAAAGAGTTTCCGACAGACAGCATTGTGATTGATGTTGACCGAGGGCTCAAAATTGTTCGAGAGCTGGATCAACTCATCAACGTCACATCTGAAGCCTTGAGTTTAGTAGAGACTCAATTCAACAAAGATGTCGCCAATATAAACGGCATTTCCCTGCGCCCCGCTTATGAACTGAGTCGGCTTGGCCCTTATCTTTGGGAGCAGACAACGCTCCCACTACAAGATAAGACGCGCGATCGCGATCTTCCCCTCGACCTCTACCTGCCCAATGTCGATGCTCCGGCCCCGCTCGTGGTCATTTCTCACGGGCTTGGGTCTGACCGCACAAGCTATCGCTATGTGGCCGAACATCTTGCATCTCGAGGGTTTGCGGTTGCGGCTCTCGATCATCCAGGCAGCAATGCCAACTATATCCAAGCTCTCTTTGAGGGAGCCTCTGAGCAAATTTCTGAGCCGGAAGAGTTTATCAATCGGCCCCGAGATATTAGCTTCGTGCTTGACGAATTAACGCGTCTTGCCGCGACGGATGCTGCGTTCCGCAATCGCATGAATCTGGATCAGGTGGGAGTCATCGGTCAATCTTTTGGAGGGTTTACGGCACTCAGCATTGCGGGAGCCGAAATTAATCTCGAACGCCTTCAACGCGATTGTCCTAGCGGCAGTGCGTTACAAGATACGCTTAATCTTTCTCTGTTGCTCCAGTGTCGAGCCCGCAACCTCAACCCGGCTGATTTGCCTGATCCCATTAGCCTCAAAGATGATCGCGTCAAGGCGGCCCTTGCGATTAACCCCATTAGCAGTATTGTGTTTGGCTCAGAGGGAATGGCAGGGGTAGACGTGCCCGTGATGATCGTTTCAGGCAGCAGTGATGTGATTGCTCCCTCTTTAATGGAGCAGCTTTTTCCCTTTGCTTGGCTCAATGTGAGCGATCGCTACTTAGTGGTAATGCGCAAGGGAACGCATTTCTCGACCATTGGGCTGCCTGACGACCCGGCCAACAGTGTTGAGCTTCCTCCCGCGATCATCGGCCCCGATCCCGCTCTGGCCCAGACTTATACCAAAATTTTGAGCACTGCTTTTTTCTCCACCCATGTCGCCGAGCAGCCCGCTTATCAAGAATATCTGTCTCCTAGTTATATTCGCGCTATCAGCCGTGAGCCTCTACCATTAAGCATTGTAGAAAGCCTCAATGCTGAGCAGTTGACGCAGATGGTGAAAGACACTTCGCTGCTGATTTCGATTCTTGACTAGGGCGCAGCACAGGTTAGCAGGAGTAAGCCAGGAATAACGCGTGGATGGATTTCTCAATTTTAATAAGCCCTACGGCTGGACATCTCATGACTGCGTCGCTTTTGTGAGACGGCAGGCCCGTCTCAAACGCGTGGGTCATGCTGGGACGCTTGATCCGGCTGCAACGGGCGTATTGCCCATGGCTCTCGGACGGGCAACCCGGCTACTGCAATATCTCCAGTCTGACAAAACCTATCGGGCGACGATTCGATTTGGTGTTCGTACGGCTACAGACGATCTCGATGGAGAGGTGATCGAGTCTCACGATGCTTCTGGTCTAGACTTCGAGACCGTTCAATCGCTACTGCCTAAGTTTAAGGGCACGATTCAGCAAGTGCCGCCCCAATATAGTGCAATTCAGGTGGGGGGCAAGCGTCTCTACGATCTGGCGAGATCGGGTATCGAAGTCGATGTGCCCGTGCGAACGGTGGAGGTCTATCGGCTAGAAGTTTTGGACTGGCGATCGCCTCCCAAAACCTCATCAGGATCTCCATCAGAATCTCCAGAACTGGAGATTGCGATTGCCTGTAGTAGCGGCACTTATATTCGAGCGATCGCCCGTGATTTGGGTGAGCTGGCCGGGGTTGGCGCAACGCTTTCGGGGCTTTGCCGAACGGAGAGCAGCGGCTTTGCCTTAGCCGAAAGTTTGACGGCTGAGCAGGTCGAACAGGCTGTAGCGACTGAGACTCTACCGCTGATTGAACCTGCGATCGCACTGCAACACCTACCGACTATTCATCTCGATGCTGAAATATCGCGACGCTGGCGTATGGGTCAACGAATTGCTCTAGACCCCCAGACGTATAAATCTTGGATCGACGCAAATCACGCGAAAGCAGTCCTGGAGCAGGCAGGCTCTACAGACATGGCTACGTCAGAACAAGACCTGTCAGAACAGTATCTATCAGAACAACGCCTGTCAGAACAATACCCATCAGAACAATACCTCAGCGTATTTGATGAGGGCGATCGCTTTTTGGGTGTCAGTCAAGTCGAATGGCTCTCCTCTCCTGTTCAACCTGCTTCACAACTTCAACCTGCTGAACAAGCTGCTGAACAACCTGCCGAACAAGAGCGGTCTGACATGAATGACATGGGTAATCAAGCCAACGGAGTCGAATCGGCTTCATCTCTGTATCTCTTACGCCCCAAAATGGTGTTTTGCCCGACTTAAGCTGAGATCTTGGCCTAACGGTCATCAAACCTGTGATTTTAGAAGCCGCACTTCTCAAAAGTTGTGTCTTTTAAGGATGAAGCATATATAATTGGGTCTGAATGCTAGTCACAGTATTCAACAAGCCCTATCTAAACCAATTTGATAGCATCATTTCTGGATCTTTCAAGCCTCCATAAAGGGGAACGTTTCTTCTAAAGTCCTTTGATTAAAGGGTGTTTGGGCGATCGCCAGGTTACTTTTTCACTTTCGTTGCATCGGCTTTAGTGAATTGTTTCGACAGATGGAACTTCGCGATCTTGATGGGTCTGCATAAAGATATGTTCGCTTTTCAAGGGTTGATGCTGAGCATTAACGGTTTTTAGATGGGTCAAGCTGTCAGGCTAGAGATCAAAGTTCGACTGAGGTTTTGCATCGCGATGACGGTTGTAGATGCCGCAGTTGCATGAGATTCAGTTTTAACGCTAATGGTCGAGAAGACTGTCTCGACAAAGCGTTTGACACTTGTGCTCAATGTGAACGCGCCTGACGTAGGCGCAATGCTTGCTTGCTACGGTTTGAACGATTTGCCAAGCTTGGCCACAAACGAATTCCGATTGGTTTTGGAGAGGGGCTGAATTGGCAAACTGAGATATCACTGAGACATCACTAAGACATCATTGATACCCTCTGCATCATATTCAGGACTCACAGACTATGATCTCGTTTCAATGAGTGCTGATTAGACCCAGTGGATGAACGGCGTGGGCCATGTCACTGAAAACCCCACGACCAAATTACGGTTAACGCGGATTGATTTAAGCTTAGGGAACTATCGCTTCATGAATTTTTCAATAGCATCGCTACTCTCAAACTTTCCTGACGATAAGTTAGTCGCGCCCAAGGTGCTCGAAAAAAAACTAGAGTGCGAAGATGACGAAGACATCCGAAAGCTGCAAATTGCTTTAGATGCCCTCGAAAAAACGGGAATTTTGGTCAAAGAGAGAGGCCGATATCGTCGAATGTTTGAAGACGATGTTGTCGAAGGCAAGCTTCGATGCTCTAGCAAGGGGTTTTGCTTTGCCATTCAAGATGATGAAGAAGCAGAAGATATCTATGTTCGCGAGAGTCACCTAAGCACTGCATGGAATGGCGATCGCGTCCTAGTCAAGGTGACGAAAGACGGGACTCGCCGCCGCAGCCCCGAAGGTCAAGTGCGTCTAGTTTTAGAGCGAGCCAATCAGTCTGTCCTTGGTCGTGTGAAGCAAGCCAATGACGAGTATCGAGCCGTTCCGCTCGATGATCGACTGCTCTTTGAGCTAATGCTCAACAGTGAAAACATCGACCTCGCCGCAGCGATTGATCAGCTCGTTCATGTCGAAATTTTGCGCTACCCTCTCGGTCAGACACCGCCCCAGGGCCGAGTCACTAAGGTATTGGGCATCGATGCTGAAGCAGCATCAGATATTGATATCGTTTGCTGCAAGCATGATTTACCTTCCCCTGACTTTAACGACGCTGTCTTGAAGGCAGCAAAATCACTCCCCACGCGTTTGCGGAAGGCTGACACCAAAGATCGTCTCGACTTAAGAGAGTTAACAACGTTCAGAGTGACCGGGCTGTCATCGTCGAGTCACCAAACGGGAGAAGATGCCCTAACCCTGGAGCCGCTTAAAAACAACCAGTGGCGCTTAGGAGTACATATTGTCGATATCTCTCCTTATATCGAGCCTCGATCTGAGCTAGACCGAGAAGCCGAGCGACGAGCGACCTCGATCTACTTAGGCGATACGGTGTTGCCCATGCTGCCGGAGGTGGTGCATCGTCGTTGTGCTCTACAGGTAGACAGCGATCGCCTTGCTATTTCTGTTCTCATTACGCTGAATGAAGATGGCAGTGTAGAAGAGTTTGAGCTTCAGCCCACCATAATATCGGTCGATTACGAGCTAAATTATCATCAAGTGCAGGCCATCTTAGAGCGCAACGGCAGCAAGGTGGAGACAGTTCCCACAGATGATGCAGCCGACGCTGATGCAGAAGATGAGAGTGCGGCTGAAGCCAGCCTAGACGAAGAGCCGGAATCTAAGGGGGCAACCCGCAAGCGTCGCAGCCGTAAAGCAAAAGACGAAGAAGAAGAGAAGGAAGAGAGCGACGAGCCTAACACAGACGATTCTGCTGCAAAGTCAGCAGCTTCTGGTCAGCTTCTGACCCTCGATCTAGATGAGCTAAAAGCCTACGAGCCCATTTTGACGACGCTAGATTCTTTGTTGACGCTGAGTCGAGCCATGCGCGAGCAGCGGCGCAAGCGAGGAGCGTTTGAGTTTAATTTGCCAGCGCCACTGATTCCAGACGAGCTAGACAGCAGCATGGGCAAATACCTCTCGACTAAGTTTCAATATGACGATGAAGGTGGGCTGGGTGCATTGGTCGTGTCTTCGTTGCTTCCGGCTCGTTCGATGGTGTTAGAGGCCATGTTGCTGGCTAACCAAATCGTCGCCTCCCATCTCAAAGCCCTTCAGGTTCCAGCGATTTACCGCGTTCACCGAATGCCCGACATGGGCGTGGTGCAAGAGCTGTTTAAGCTGATCAGCAATATGGATATTGATCCGGTGCTGGAGTCGGAAGAAGAAGTGCATCCGATGGATTACCAGAAACTGACGCAGCAGTTTTCTGAGTCTAAAGTCGAGAAAGTGCTGACTTATCTGCTGCTCGATACGCTGAAGCCAGCGATTTACAGTATCCATCCGGGCTCGCACTTTGGTCTTGCTCTTGAAGGGGGCTACACCCATTTCACGTCTCCTCTGAGGCGCTATCCTGATTTGCTCATGCATCGAGTGCTTCATGCGGTGTTTGAGCAGGGGCGCGATCGCCGTTCTGCCCGTTCTAAAGAGCGCGTCAATCTGCGCCATAGCTCTTGCCATGGGCGCATTACCTGGAACGTGCTGCCGACTAAGGTTCAAGACGAGTTAGGCGAATACTTTGCTCAGATCGTCGGCACGTTGACCGATCGAGAAAAGCTGGCCCAAGAAGCTGAGTCTGATTTAGAAGGGCTGAAAAAAGCTGAGTTTATGCGGCAGCATACGGGCTCGCTCTTTCATGGCCTGATTACAGGGGTACAGTCTTACGGGTTTTTCGTAGAGATTGAAGAACTCCTGGTCGAAGGGTTAGTTCACGTCAGCTCCCTCAAAGACGACTGGTATGAATATCGCTCACGCCAGCAAAAACTAGTGGGTCGCAAAAACCGGAAGCAATATCGTTTGGGCGATCGCGTCGAAGTGCAGGTCAAAAGCGTTGACTACTACCGTCAGCAAATTGACTTGGTTGCCGTTGGTGGAGGCAGCGAAGCCACTGACCTCGACAATGGCGATGATGAAGACGAGGATTACGATGCTGAAGAATATGATTCTGCTTCAGAATCTGAAGAAGACTATGATTAAAGGGGGAGTTGCAGTTTCTGTGCTGCTTCCTAGTCGATACTGATTCAGCACAACGTGACTTCTTCATCGTCCTCTCTTCCTTCTCCCGTTTTCGATACGGCACCGCCCCTGATTCTTGGGATCACCGGGGCTTCAGGTCTAATCTATGCTGTCCGAGCCATTAAGTTCTTGCTAGAAGCCGAGGCCACCATTGAACTGGTTGCCTCTAAATCGACCTATATGGTTTGGCAGGCTGAACAACAGGTACGAATGCCCCTTGACGGGGTTCAGCAAGAGCAATTTTGGCGGCAGCAGGCGGGGGTTGAAACAGCGGGCAAGTTAAACTGCCATCCTTGGGGCGATGTCGGTGCGACGATCGCCAGCGGGTCTTATCGCACTCAAGGGATGCTGATCATGCCCTGTAGCATGAGCACTGTCGCAAAGCTTGCGGCAGGTCTCAGCTCTGACCTGCTAGAGCGAGCCGCTGATGTGCAGTTGAAGGAGGGCAAAAAGCTGGTGCTAGTTCCCAGAGAAACGCCGTTTAGCCTGATTCATCTGCGGAATCTTACGACCCTTGCAGAAGCTGGAGCACGGATTGTTCCAGCTATTCCTGCTTGGTATCACAATCCTCAAACCATTGAAGATTTGGTGGATTTTGTTGTGGCTAGGGCTCTCGACCAGTTTGACCTCAACTGTGTGCCGCTGAAGCGCTGGGCCGGACACCTCGACCGCCCCGATGCAGATATTTCTTGAATGTTAGAGTATTGAGGCTCGGAACATCAGAGTTGGCGATCGCCTTCTATTAACCCTGCTGCAATGAGCGATCGCTAGCAGCGTCAGGAGAAGTTGTAGAGAAGCCATTCAAATTGTCGTCATCTACGGAGTCGCCTTCACAGAGAAGAAAAAGCTCAATAGATGGATGCCATGGGAACATCCCACAGTAAGGACTCAAATGGGCTCTAGATGAAAGTCTCAGGCGGCTAGAGAAATCTTTTCTTATGATGAATATGGCTAGTTCTGCTTGCAGTACAAGAAGAATAACAAACGTGATCTCTGGTGGCTTTTATGTTGCTTTTGGCTCTTAGTTTGCAGGCGCTCCTATTCACTCATATGGTTTTCCTGCTTCGTCATGGCATTTCATTGAAAGGAGATGTTCTAGAAATCTTGCTCCTAGTTTCCACGATTATTGTTACCGGTTGGGTGATAGCGAAGATATCGTTTCAGCGCTCGCCCGGATGGCTCAGAGGCATCTATATTTTGAACTGCTTTGGGGTTATTCCTCTTGGTCTAACGGTTGTACTTATGGGGCTTTGTATGTACGCAACCATAACTGTTGGGACATTTGAGGCTCCGAGTGGCACCCTCATAACCTTGAAAGAGCATGCCGGACTGCTAGGCTGCTCTGTTCGTCCCTACATTGTTCAAGGTATGTTCGAGCACCTTATCTACCGCAAAGACAACGATATTTTTTGTTTTACACCTTCAGGGTCAAAAACGGTAGGCGCTGTGCGCTGGAGCCCTAATGAAACTCAGCTTATTCTGACATTAGACCAAGAAGACTACACCTTTGAGCTGGTTCCTCTACCGGTTTCGTCTAGTTCACAACTTCAGACCTAATCTGTTTTGTAACATCCTCGATAATCTTTAAGGAGGCGGGAACTGCGTAAGTCTTGACTGTATCAGGACTTACGCAGTTTGTTGAAAGGGTGGGCGCGTCGCGCCCACCCTTTCAACGAGTTTATTCAGGCTTAGGCGAATTGTGCGTAAGTCCTGTGTATGTATTTATCGTCCTGCACATGGAAGTTGGCCCACATCCATACAACGGGTTGATTCGCCCATCGGTTAATTGATTCATCCTAAATCTAGCTCCGAATTAGACTCAATCAACCCTGCTGCAATGAGCGATCGCCAACAGCGTGAGGAGCAGTCTGCCTCAGTTAATGTGGCGATCGGCAGCCACTGAATCCCCCGTGACCCCACTTCTGGGTCTTGGCTGTGTAGCGTGATGGGACGCTGCTCGACTGAACAGGCATAGACGATGTTAATCGTATGGAACTGTTTGTTTCCCGGTTCAGGAAAAAAACTGTCGAGGGCAGTCAGCAATCTATCAACCTGAAACTGCTGCACCCCAGTTTCTTCAAACACCTCTCGCCGCAACCCTTCCAGCAGAGATTCGTGGGGCTCGATGCCGCCACCGGGTAAATCCCAGCAGTCGGGTTCGGGAGGTGTCGTTTGGTCAATGAGCAGCACTTCGCCCTGATCGATGATCAGAGCCACGACGCTGATTCTCAGTCGAGTTTGTGGTGCCATATCCGGGTCTTACACTCTCACCGTGCTGTAGTATTTCGCTCTAGTATTTCGCTTCTAGTATTCGATACCCGCTTGAGCTTTCACGCCTTGAGAGCGAAACGGATGCTTCACCATCGTCATTTCAGTCACCAGATCTGCCGCCTCGATCAATCCTGCGGGTGCGCCTCGTCCGGTCAAAATCACGTGAGACATCTCCGGTTTTCCGGTCAGCCCTTGCAGCACCTGCTCCTCTGTCACATAGCCCAGCTTGAGAGCCACGTTCACCTCGTCTAGCAGCGTTAACTGCACCTCAGGATTGTGAATATAGGAGAGTGCCTTTTCCCAGGCGGCCTGAGCCATCTGAATATCGCGTTCACGGTCTTGGGTTTCCCAGGTAAAGCCCTCGCCCATGGCGTGAAACTCTAGCTGATCGGGCCATCGCCCCAACACATTTTTCTCAGCAGGTTCCCAGGCTCCTTTGATGAACTGAATGATCGCCACCCGATAGCCATGACCGAGCGATCGCATCACCATGCCCAGGGCCGCAGTCGTTTTGCCTTTCCCTGTACCTGTGTGAACGATAATCAGTCCTTTTTGGCGATCGCGCTCTGCCAGCCGCTGATCTTGAACCTGCTTACGGCGCTCCATCTTTTTCCGATATTGCTCTGGAGAAAGAGCGGATTCTGAAGCTTGGTCAGAAGTTAGATCGGCGTCCATATCCTGATGAGTCGAATTAATGGGGTCGGTGGCAGAGGGAGAAGACGATTCGGGCATAGATTTAGATGAATGAATGATTAATGACTGACGAGATAAATCGGCTTTTTTGTAGTTTTGAGTTTTTAATTCTGAGTCTTGAGTTCAATGCTCAACTCAACACTCAGAGAGTGTTTTAAAGGTCGTTAATGCTACTTCAGATCTCCCCTTAAAAGCGAGGAGCCGCCTTCAAAGTCCCCCTTTTTTAAGGGGGATTTAGGGGGATCAAATCGTTCCGGTGTGTCGTTTAACACTTTTCAAACATACTCTCAAGATTGAGAACTTTATTAAGAACTTCCTCAACTCCAACCTCGGAGCCAAGCGAGAAAGGCAAAAAATCCGCTATGTATCCACATCCCAATGGCGCATCCCAACGGCACTAGCCCAACAAGCATTTTGCCATAGACTCGAACTCCGGGCGCGCAGGGTTGCAACACCGATCGCCTGGGGTTTGCGCTGTCATAGTGAACAGGAACGGCCTGCGTGGTGCGAATAGACTTTGATCTTAAGATTTTGTAGGCAACTCGTTTTTGCGATATGTGGCAAAACGAATATCGACTCGAACGATACGGCACCCCATCTACCGTGAACTCGTAAGCGAAGGAATAGCGAGTCGAGGAATGAACGTTGCGGGACGGATCGCTGGGGCGATCGGCTGCGCTTAGCTCGGTGATGGTGCCTGAAGTCGTACTCCAAGAGCTGACACTATAAAAACCCAGCACATTGCCTACGGCAGGATAGAGAAATGCGATCGCCGCTGCTATCAAAAGCCCAAAGCCGGGAATCAGTCGGGATCTGGGTACGGTTAGCTCCGATCGGCTCGACATTTCATCTTCCTCTAGCCTCGGCATCTCATTCTGCTGAATCTGCGCTTGAATCGGGTGAATTCAGTGAATTTGGGGTTTGGGGAGAAGAGGTTGCAAGGTCTGGTTCAACCTCCGGCTTAATCTCAGGCTTAATATATTGCTCGATCCAGCGGGTCATTTCCCACAGCACATGACCGATCGCCTCTCGCGATTCGTAGTTGTGGCCTTCGTAGGGCAGCTCGACCCAGCGCACGGTGCCGCCTAGTCCTTTCAGGGCTTCAAACATGCGCTCACTCTGCATGGGATAGGTGCCAGAATTATTGTCGTCTGCGCCATGCAGCAGCAACAGCGGCTCATCAATGGCACTGGCGTAGGCAAACGGCGACATGGAGAGATAGGTGTCGGGGGCGTCCCAAAAATTGCGCTGCTCTCCTTGAAATCCAAACGGTGTCAGGGTGCGGTTGTAGGCTCCGCTACGGGCAATGCCTACCTGAAACAAATCGGTGTGAGCCAGAAGGTTGGCGACCGTGAACGCGCCGTAGGAGTGGCCTCCAATGATCAGTCGATCTGGGTCAGCAATCCCCTGGCTGACCAGACAATCGACGGCGGCTTCGGCACTCATCACCAACTGGTCAACATAGGTGTCGTTGGGTTCGACATCCCCTTCGCCAATGATGGGCATCGACGGGTCTAGAAAGACGGCGTAGCCCTGGGTCAGCAAATACATCACCGAGGCGTAATAGGGGCGAGTGAACCCGTAGTCGGTGGTGGTGACCTGACTCGCGGTTTCGCGACTGCGGTGTTCTTCTGGGTAGACCCAAAATATGGTGGGCAGGCGATCGCCCGCTTCAGCCCCTGGGGGCAACAGCAGAGTGCCCGATAGCTCTAGGCCATCGGCACGCTGATAGCGCATGACTTGGCGATCGACTTCGGCAAACCAGGGCAGCGGGTCTTCATATTGGGTCAGCGGCACAGCCGTTTGAGCCGTGAGGTCTTGCAGAAGATAGTTGGGTGGCTCAGTGGTCGATTGGCGGCGGGTAATGATCTGCTGAGCTGTGCCATCGACGATCTTAGAAACCGTTTCGTAATAAGGGGCTTGAGCTTGCCAGAGGCGATCGGTTGCTTGGGTATCGAGATTGAGCCGATCGAGAAACGGGAAAACACCCTCTGGTGATGCCCCTCCTCCGGTGAGGTAAATCGAGGTCTGGTCAGGGGCAAACAACAGAGTGCTGCGCCCAAATGCATTCTGCGTCATCACCGGGTCGCCTGGATCGTTGTAGGCGTCTTGGCTGTTGATATCGCTCAGCAGCACCGGACTCTCCCTAGGGTCGGACGGGTTAATCGCCCAAGCCCGGAGCTGGCGCGTATCAGGCCAAAACTCATGGGCGATCGCCCGCGTTTCGTTGCCCCACAATAATTCATTCAGACGAAATTCTGACTGCCAGATCAGGGTTGGGGCGCTGAGAGCATCAGCTAAGGTGGCCGCATCAGCATTCGCAGGCAGATCGACCGTATACAGAGCATCGCGCAGAGGCACGTCTTGACGAGCATCGCCTCCGTCTAGCGCTTCTATCCAATACAGCGTTGCCGGACGATCTTCTCGCCAGTTGACCCAGCGACGCCCCGATCGCACAGAGCCAAAGGCGATTGGAATATTGTCGGCGAGGGGCAGATCGGCAACCGTTGAGACGCTCTCGCCTGCCCCATTTAGCACTTCGATGCGTTTTGGAAAGCGCCAAATCGGCACACTATAGGAAAAAGGCCGATGCAGAGTCTCGAAGAGAAACCACTGACCGTCGGGAGAAGGGGTCACTTCGTCGATTAGCAACGGCTCCGTCAGGGGAGTCTGGGTGCCGTCTAAGCTGATGTGGTGCAGCTCTGACGTGAGGTAGTACTCAAATAGAGCCTCGTCATGGGAGGAGCCCAGCAGGTTTGTATAGGTGCGGGCGGGGGCTTGCCGTCCGAGGCTTTCTTCGATGCGCGGCGATGGTAGCTGATGGGGAGCCGTGGGCGGTGTACTCAGGTTTGCCGGGATCAGCTTGCAGACCAGCCCTTCGGTTGTGAACCCGTGGGTCGCGTCGGGGTTGGGCATCACCCAATCGCAAGGGCTGCCATAGACCGTGTTGAGCACCGCATCGGTTAAAGGGCGGGCTTTTCCTGTCGCGGCCTCTAGCACCCAAAGTTCGACTCCGTTGGTTCGGGTCAGGGTAAAGGCCATGAACTGACTGTCTGGTGACCAGTCAAAATGTCGAATCCGAGCATCGTCTGGTAGTGCTACAGACTGCGGGGGTGAGGCTCCTGTTTCGCTAATGGCCTGGAGCGTCATGCCGCGAAAGCTGTAAGCTTTGGCCGTACTGTGGGTTTGAGGATCGATTTCGAGTCCGGCTAACCCGAGTATGGGCTGCGTCAGCTCTTCGATAGGAGGATAAGACGGGCGCTCTACCGTAATCAGCCACTGAGCATTGGGAGAAATAATCGTTCCCGGACTTTGGGGGGCATCAATCATCTCAGCAATGGGATCAGGCGGGTTTTGCCAAGACGATTGGGCGATCGCCCGAGGGGCAGCAGCGGCAGTCGCAGCCTGGGTCAATCCGACAAAACCCAGCAGCGCAATCAACGAACGCAGAAGAAGCATAGTGTCTATTTTCAGGACGATTCTCAGGACGATTCTTAGGACTGGCGTTTTGCAAAAAGCTTAAGGCGTCTCAGGTTCCATATTGCGGTCTTCATCATCTGGTGACTCAGACGCCGATAGGTTACCTAAGTTTTGCTCTGGTTCACGAGTTTGGCTCTTTTGAGAAGGTTCCCCAATGGACGGAGTAAGTGACGCTGCACTGTCGCCGTCACTGTCACCGTCACCGTCTTCGGCAACCGCTTCACCGCTAGACAAGGTCTGAGGAGTCGCATATTCGAGTTCTTCGTCATCGGCATCAGACTCTTCGACTAAGGGGCCGATGCCCTGCTTTTCGCGCCACCATGCCAGCAGGGTACTGGCGATAAAAATACTCGAATAAGCACCCAAGACAAACCCAATGATCATCGCCAGGGCAAAGTATTTGAGAGTCTCCCCTCCAAATAACACGATCGCCACTAGGGTCAGTGTTGTCGTTAATGAAGTGTTAATCGAGCGGGTTAGGGTTTGGCTGACGGCATCGTCTACGACATCGTTGATGGGGCGGCTAGGGTTAAGCTTGCTGGTCTCTCGAATGCGATCGTAGATGACCACCGTGTCGTTGACCGAAAACCCGACAATGGTGAGCAATGCCACGATGAAGAGGCTATCGACCTCGCGCCCCAGCACCAGCCCTAAAAACGAGAACACGCCTAGGGTGATTAGAACATCATGGGCCAAGGCCACCAATGCAAAAACGGCATAGTCGAGGCGAAATCGAATGCTGAGATAGGCCGTAATGCCAAAAAAGGAGACGAGGAGCGCGGTCAATCCTGAGCTGAAAATCTGGCGACCAATGGAAGGCCCAACGGTGTCAATTTGGGTCGCTAACGGATCGAGAGTGCCAATTTCGTCTTCTAGGGCATTGACTAGGGTCGTACGCTGCTCGACATCGAGTTCTGATGTTCGCACGGCAAAGGCTTGGCGATCGCTCCCCAAAATCTGGACTGAACCGTTGGGATAGCCCTGCTCTGCTAGGATATCGCGCACCGTCGCCAACTCAATCGGTTGGTCACAGTTGCCTGCCGTAGAACAATCTCGCTCAAGCTGAATTCGCGTGCCGCCGATGAAGTCGAGGCTGGGGCGCAACGGCGCACCGATCTGCTGCCACGACACCAGCATCGAAATGACACTGCCGATGATCAAGGTAAGAGATATTCCCCACCAGAGCGATCGCTGTTGATTGACTTGAAGTTTCATGGGCATTCCAGACGTAAACCTGACCTGAGTAAACCTGACCTGAGTAAACTATCGCGATATCGTCGCTGTGACATCGCTACGACATTGTCACTATGACGCTACGGCGCTATGCCTAAGAGGCATTTCGAGAAATCGAACCCTTGGGCGGCTGTTTGAAGGCATCGAGATTGGGGCAAAACCAGCTTGGCTTACGCAACCCTTGAAATCCAAGAGCCACAAACAATAGAGTTCGGCTACAGGTGAGCGCCGTAAACATGCTCAACGCGACCCCGATGGCCAGAGTGATAGCAAAACCCTTGACGAGTCCAGTGCCGAGCCAGAAGAGAGCCCCGCAGACAATCAACGTGGTGACGTTGCTATCAAAAATGCTAGAGAAGGCGCGATAAAACCCAGACTCGACCGAACGGTAGAGGGTGCGGCCCATGCGCAGTTCTTCTCGGGTTCGCTCAAAGATGAGAATGTTGGCATCTACGGCCATGCCGATGCTGAGAATGAATCCGGCGATACCGGGCAGGGTCAAGGTGACTTGCAGCAGCACAAACACGGCAAAGGTCAGCAGGGCGTAGATGATTAGCGCAATATTGGCGATCGCCCCTGGCAGTCGGTAGTAGACCACCATAAACACAAGAACCAAGACAATGCCACCCAACCCCGCGTAGAGACTGCGCCGGATGCTGTCTTGCCCTAAAGTGGCTCCTACCGTGCGGTTTTCGACAATGGTGACGGGCACGGGCAGCGACCCGCCTTCGAGCTGAATGGCGAGTTCATAGGCTTCATCGAGATCAAACCCGCCGCTGATACTCGCTCTCCCTCCCGTAATGCCTGTTTCGGCATAGCGAGCGTTGACCGTTGGGGCACTGACTAATGCGTTGTCGAGAAAAATGCCCAGACTGCGGCCTGTTCCGGCAATATTCTTCGTCAATTCAGTGAAGAGTCGGCCTCCCTCGTTGTCAAACTCTAGCCCCACTTCCCAGCCGCTGCCTTGGGGCAAGGGTTGAGCCAGGGCACGGGTCAACATTTCTCCGGTGAGCCCAGTTTTGTCATACAGGGTTTCGGTTTGGCCGTTGAGAGAGTCAATGGCCTGTCGAGTCTCTTCTGATAGGGGCTCCTCGGCATTGGCTATTAGGTCTTCTCTTTGGGCAAGCAAGTTGTAGACAACCTGGGCGCTAGTGCCCTGCTTTTGCTCTCGAAAGTCAAGCTGTGCCGTGCTGCCCAAGACGCGCTCGGCCTGGGCCGGGTCGCTCACCCCCGGAAGCTGAACCAGAAGCTGATCGGTACCGACGGTCTGCACCACAGATTCGGCCACACCTAGACCATTGATGCGATTTTCGACGATTTGCTGCACCGCGATTAGCTTTTCTGGTGTAATGACGGGAACGGCCTCGGTCGTTTCAACCTGGAGGGTCAACTGAGAGCCACCCTGGAGGTCTAACCCCAGTCTCACCGGAGTTTGAACGATCGTGAAAATGGCGATGCTCGCCAGAATGAAGATAATTGCCAGAAGACTACGCTGTCTGCCCATGATTTTGCGTGTAACACCAATGGTCTATGATAGCTGCATTTGAGAAGGCGATGCGGGCTACGCCCAGGCAAGCCAACGCCCCCAAGAAATTTATCCATATTTATCCATACAAAACTGAATGCGCTAGGCTAGAACCAGGGTTTCAGGACACCGCTCTTCACAACTTCTGTTACTGATTCTTTTAATAACAACTGGTGCAAAAAAATATTGGATTTATCATGAGCCAGACGATCACTCCCCCCAAAGATTCTGAAAAGGTTGACCTGAATGTACCTGAGAATGAGGCGATCGCCCTTCATACTCCAGGGCTGCTGTCAGGAGAATTTGTCCAGGAGACCCTGGCCCTGACCCGCCGTCTTTTCATTCAGCTTCAGCGTCGCCCCAGCACGTTAGTCGCAGGCATTATTCAGCCTCTCATGTGGCTGATTTTGTTTGGAGCCCTGTTTCAAAATGTGCCCGATGATTTATTTGGCGCAGGCACCAACTACGGACGATTTTTGGGTGCAGGCATCATTGTTTTTACGGCCTTTGGCGGGGCGCTCAACGCCGGACTGCCCGTCATGTTTGACCGCGAGTTTGGCTTCCTCAATCGGTTGCTGGTCGCTCCCCTGGCGTCACGATTTTCGATCGTGTTAGCGTCATCGATTTTTATTGCTGCCCTTAGCATGGTGCAGACGGCTGCAATCGTGATAGCCAGCGCTGCTTTGGGTTCAGGCATTCCTGGGGTCAGCGGTTTATTATTGATGACTGCAATTGTGCTGCTGCTGGTGCTGGGCGTGACCGGAATCAGCCTGGGGCTTGCTTTTGCCCTGCCGGGTCACGTTGAGCTAATTGCCGTTATTTTTGTCACCAATCTGCCGCTGTTGTTTGCCAGCACGGCTCTTGCGCCCCTGTCGTTTATGCCAACCTGGCTCCAGTGGATTGCGTCGTTGAATCCTCTCAGCTATGCGATTGAGCCGATTCGCTATGTTTACACTCACGCAGACTGGTCGCTGGCTAGCATCGTGATGAATGCGCCGTTTGGTGAGGTGACGCTGTGGTCGGCGCTGCTGGTGCTGCTTGGGTTTGATGCGATCGCCCTAGTCACCATTCGCTCGTTGCTCCGCCGCACGCTGTCCTGATTTGCAGCTTTTCCTTTTCGTATATGGCAGTCTCACATGAATTGTGAAATAGATTGCAAGAGGTGGGGCAGTGCTCGCCACACCTCTCAAACATCATTTAGGATCGCTATATGCGCTTTCGTTGGTGAGCGGATTGCATCTCGGCGGATTGTATATCGATAGAAAGGGAGCCTTTCTAAATTCATTTCGTCAACATGATCAGCCCTTTTGATGAGAAGAAACTGAGGCTATACTTTCTTTGAGTTCTATCTTCTGAGTTTTACTTCCTAAATTTTGTTGCACTACGTTTTGTTATTTCTAGAGGTGTGAGGTATGTCTAGCTTAAGTCGTTTGAAAATTGGAGCCGTTGGGTTTTCCTTGGCAGCGTTTGGGGCGATCGCCTGTGGGGTTTCATCTCCCGTTCGGGCTCAGAGCACAACGGTTGATCCGCTAGAAGACTTTCGCTCGGCTGACGACAGCTCTAATCCGTTTGAGGCGAGTGGCGGTAACGCTCAAAACAGCATTTTTGAGATGATTCACCAAATGCAGCTCCGCAATGGCGGCTCCCTTGAAGACTTTAACCGTCAACGCAATGAAGACATCCAGACCCAGGCTGAAACATTTCGCACGCGGCAGCGGCAGCAAATTGATTTAGGCGGAGAGTCTGAGGTGCTGCCTGTCGAAGAGGCCACAGACTCTGATCTTTAGGCTTTTTGAGCTTTGCTTGAGCATCACAACGGGAGCCTTGAGCAAGCATGGAGATATTGAGTGTGACTAACGGCGCGATTAGCTCAGTGCTGACCTTTTGGTTTGGCGACCCATCAGTCGAAAACGTGAGCTACGGTGTTCGCAAAAATCTCTGGTTTCGTAAAGATGAATCGACGGATAGGGAAATTCGCGATCGCTTCTTCGATACCTATGAGCGTGCTGGTAGCGGTCAGCTCCATGACTGGCGCTTGACCTGTGAGGGACGACTTGCCCTGACCATTGTGTGCGACCAGTTTCCGCGCAATATGTTTCGAGGCACGGCTCAGGCTTTTGCTACAGACCCCTTTGCTCGCGCATTAGTGAAAGAGGCGATCGCCCTCGGAGACGATCAGGCGCTTCCTGCCGAACAGCGGGTTTTCCTTTATATGCCGTTAGAACACAGCGAAAACTTGGATGACCAGGGCAAGTCGGTCGCTCTATTTCAAGCTTTGGCAGAGGCCAATCCAGATTTGGCAGATACCTACGACTACGCGCTAAGACACCAAGCCGTGATTGCCCGATTTGGCCGATTTCCCCACCGCAATGCAGCTCTGGGACGGGTTAGTACTGCTGAAGAGATAGAGTTTCTTCAGCAGCCCGGTTCGTCATTTTAGAACAAGTGTGAATGGAGGAGGGAGTTTGCAAATCACCCCTGCACGACACAAATTGCACCAGTGCCTACCTGACGCGAGTCAAGACATCAGGAGGCAGCAGCACCTGATCAATGATGTGAATGACTCCATTGCTGGCTTCAATATCGGCTTCGATGACTTCTGCTTCGTTGACGTAAATGCTGCGGCGACGCTCACGAATTTCGACTTCACTGCGCTCTAGAGTTCTTACCGTCACGGTTGAGGTAATGTCTTCTGAGTAGAGGGGAGTGCCCAACGCAATGATGTGATAGGCCAAAACATCGGCAAGCAAATCGCGATCGCTCGACAACATGGCCATAATGTCGGCATCTACCGCCGCAAACGCTGCGTCAGACGGGGCAAACACGGTGAAACGCCCGTAGCCGCGCAGATCTTCGGCCATGCCCAGATCACTCATCAGGTCAATGAAGGTATCGATAGAATCAAGCTGCATTGCCGTATCGACGATGTCGAGTTCTGCATCGGCTTGGATAAAGACTAGAGAACTCAAAGGCTCCGGTAAAGAATCTGGCAAAAATTGGGCGCTGGCTGAGATGCGTGCCGTGCTGATGAGGCCAAGTGTAGCAACGGTTGTGAGCACAGTTGTGAAGAGCTTCATTGGCAGTCCTGATGAGTGAAGGATAACGGAGAAGGCGATCGCTCGGCGATCGCCTCGCACAAGATGGTCGAGTATTTCTCGTACTCTAGCGTTCAGTCGCCATATCGGACGTATGGCGAGACACCTTCATCAAAATCGCTGACCTCTAATCATGGCTGCAGACGATGCTTAACAGACTCTTTGCTGCTCAGCATTGGAGTTCACCATGTCAATGATCAGCCCTTCAGCCACTTCATTTGTTACGGGTGCGTTAAAGAGATACCCCTGCCCCATCTGGCAGCCAAACGATTTGAGCTTTTGAAGCTGTTCTTCAGTCTCGATGCCCTCGGCGATCGCCTCTAGCCCCAGCTGTTTTGAGAGCTTGATGATGGTTCTTGCCACGTCGAGATTGCGACGACTCTCAAACAGGTTGCTGACGAAAGAACGATCGATTTTGAGGTTATTGACAGCCAGCTGATGGAGATAGCTTAAAGACGAAAATCCAGTGCCGAAGTCGTCGATACTAATTTGAATCGATAACTCGTTCAACTGCTTCAGCCTTTGGTTGATCACCTGCAAATCTTGCATAAACATACTCTCAGTGATTTCTAACGCGAGGCTCTTTCCGGTGAGGCCCGTCTCATTCAAGATTTGCTCAATCTGAGCCACAATGTCGGGCTCTTTGAGCTGCTCGACCGACAGATTAACGCTGATTTTGAGATCACCCGCGTCAGCAAACTGAGCCTGCCATTGTGCCATTTGGCTACAGGCTTCTTTCAAAACCCACGCTCCCAAGGGCACAATAAGCCCTGTATCTTCAGCAATAGGAATGAAATCAGCGGGAGAAATCATTCCCTTTTCAGGATGCTGCCAGCGCACCAATGCTTCAAACCCGGCTAGCTCTCCTTTGGAAAGCGCCATGATGGGCTGATAGCGTAGCCTAAACTCTTGCCGCTGAATGCCTCGCCGTAGGGCATTTTCAAGCTCCAACCGCTGAAGCGCTTGCTGATGCATAGCGGGATTGAAAATCGTGTAGCGAGACTTACCTTGATGTTTTGCGGAGTGCATTGCAATGTCTGCGTCTCGCAAAACATCAAGGCTGTCAGTATAGTCGGGCTCTCCAACAACCAGACCAATGCTGGCCCCCACCACGACCTCGTGTTCATTAATCGAGATTGCGGTTTGAAACTCTTCTAAGATGCGCTCTGCAATGTGAACAGAGGCTGCTAGCCCATTGATGTCTTCTAGCAACAGCACAAACTCATCGCCGCCGATGCGAGCAACCAGGTCAATGCTGCGAGTCAGGCTTTTTAGTCGATAGGCGATCGCCCGCAACAGCTCGTCGCCTGCTAGATGACCGAGGCTGTCGTTGATAACCTTAAACCGATCTAAGTCAATAAACAGCACGGCAAACTGATAGGCGTCATTTCGTTTTGCCCGTTCGATTGACAAATCGAGACGCGCTAACAACAATCTACGGCTGGCTAATCCGGTGAGGCTATCGTGAGTCGCGTCGTGTTCGAGCTGCTGCTGCACAAGCACTTTTTCAGTGATGTCTCTAGAACTGGTCTGAAGATACATCGGTTCTTCAGTGGTAGGGTGAATGACTTTGACTAGGCTTTCTAGCCAGACATAAACACCACTTTTTTTGTGTATGCGAAATGTGATGGGTTCATCAGAGCTACCGTTTTGAATGATGCGCTGGAGCCTCGAACGCAGCAGCTTACGATCTTCGACATGACAGTATTGATAAGGGTTACAGCCTATCAATTCTTCTGCTTCGTAACCCAAGAACGATTCACAGGAAGGACTGAGATACAAAAAATTCCCTGATATGTCATGGAGGCAGACCAAATCTTTGCCGTTTTCAGCCAAGAGTCGAAAACGGGCTTCACTATCTTGGAGGGCGTTTTCAGATCTTTGCCGATCTAGCTCAGCAGCGGCGCGATGGGCAAAGATTTTGAGCAGGGTGACATAGTCAGTGCGATCGCCCAGAGGTCTCTTACTCAAAATACAGAGCGAGCCTAGACTATCGCCTGCCGCATTAACAAGAGCAACGCCCACATAGCCCTGGGCTTGAAGCTGAACGAGATAGGGATTACCCGGAAATTCTTCGACCACTTGAGACTGACAAGAATACATGCCATTCTCGACAACGAGACTGCATGGCGTATTGTCAGGCCGATAGGTGACATCGGGCTGAAGTTTGCCCCGCGACCAAAAGGCCAGGGTTCTAAACTCGTTGTCTACTAGCTCAGATAAAAACACGTGGTCAGCGTCTAGGGCGACCGCTAAATGCTGCACCAATTCATGAAAAAAGGCAGTGCCTGTGGCGGCTGCGGTGCCTTCCATCAATGTTTTCATCGTTTCTGTTGAGCGTTTTAGTTCGGTAATGTCTCTTTCGATCACCGCATAGCGATAGATTTGTCCTGTTTCATCACAAATGGGGAACGAGCGATCCCAAATCCAGCGA
This sequence comes from Elainellaceae cyanobacterium, assembly GCA_049647405.1. Lineage (GTDB taxonomy): Bacteria > Cyanobacteriota > Cyanobacteriia > CAKZMO01 > CAKZMO01 > CAKZMO01. The sequence goes on from JBARXP010000290.1 coordinate 30,424, forward strand.
ATATTGCCATCGGCATCGAGTAACCGATATTCTTCGTCGAAAAAAGCCTCGCCTCTAATCTCAGACTTAACCTTTTGAGCCACCCACTCAACGTCGTCAGGGTGAACCCATTGCAGCCAGTCATCGTGATCGCTAGGGGTCGCCTCAGACTGATAATGGAGTTTGGCAAAGCCGACATTTGAGTAAATAATTTTTCCAGTGCCAACTTCTCGCAGCATGAGTGCGTCTTCGATGCCGTCAACGATCTGTAGCAGCTGTTCTTCTGTACGGCGCAGTGATGTTTCGATCTGATTTCGGGCTTGAAGCTGCGTCTTGAGTTCTCCATTGGCTGAACATATCTCTTGCTCTCGGTCAAAAAGATTAGTAATGAGCTGGGTTAGGGCTTTTGAGCATTTGGCGATTTCATCTTCACCTCTGACTTTAGGCAACGTGACGTTTCTATTGCCCGCTCGAATCTGATCTGCGGCTGTGGCAATTTGCATCAATGGTTTTGTAATCAGTCGCGCCACTATCCAGCCGATGACGGCAAGTGCAAGTCCTAAAACAACTCCGCCAATCAATATTTGCCGATGTAATATTTGAGCGGGTTTGAGAGCCGTGGCAGTCGGTTCATAGACAAGAATCGTCCACCCTAGCCCCGGATAACTTCGATATCCTTGACTTTTGATGAACCCTACCAGGTAAGTCTGGTCGTCAGGCCAGCGCTCAACGACATTACCTGCTCGTTGCAAATGAGCAAGACGCAGACTATCTAAACTCAGGTTTTTGCCTTGCCATAGCTCAGGGCCAAGCAACACCGTCCCGGCTTGATCGACAATGAGAATTTCTTTGTTGGCTGCGGCGTCAGTGTTTAGTAGGTCTGCTTTGACTTCTTCACTCCACTGCCAACTGAGGTGAGCCCCTAAAACTCCTTGAAACGCTCCTTGACTGTCATAAACAGGAGCTGCAACATCGACAAATCTGAAGATGTCGCCGTCAGGATTGGGCAAGAGCTTTGCTAACAGCACAGCTTCATGAACATCGCCCACATAAGCCTCGCTTTGCGCTTCCATAAACCAAGGTCGCTCGACAACACTTTGTTCTTGGAGCAGACCTTGGGTACTAGTCTGAACGATGCCACGTTGATCAGCAAAGCCTATCCATGAGTAGCTGGGGTAGGTGCGTTGTAGAGTGTTGAGTAGCGATCGCTTTTTAGCATCAGAGGCTTGAGTGTCTGCAAAGGGTTGTAGCCCCGCTATGATCTGTATCTCGCGATAACGCTCAAACATGTTTCGATCTAGCTCACTAGACATCTGCTCGGCCAGATGAGTCAGCTCGTAACTGATATCTTGTTCTAGTTTTTGCTTTGCGATTCTTCCGGCAATTTCACTTGAGATAATAGAGAGAAGAATGGTGATGCCACCAAAGACGACGCTAAGGCGAACCCCCAGGCTCGCGTTTACCCAGGGTGTAAAAAGTCGGGTCATGGAAATTGTAAAAAAGATAGGGTGTCATAACTAAATACACAAACAGGGATCACACGAACTATGAAAACAGGAAAGCCTTACAGAATCGGTAACAGCCTTGACTGAATTGTTCCCGAGCATGAAAAAACATCAACATCTGTTAAGCCATATGGATAGATTCTAATGCCTCCGCAGAAATTCTGTAAAGAAACGTTGAAGCATTAACCAAAAATAAAAATGATAGAAATTAATCATCTTTATTCCATTAAGTTTTCATTAAGTCATAAATCTCATAATGAGACTGAGAGCAGGGTAAAATGAGCGGGTGGCGATCGCCCTTTTCACCTCTGTTAACAGCGATATATTTACGTATTTAGACGGAGTGCTGAACGCGATGATGAACTCAGTACTCCGTCCAAATGCAGCAGTTGCGGAAACTTTGCATTTTTTTTGAAACAATTGCTGTGCTTGCTTTTAGAATTGTAATGTCGAGCAAAAAAATGAAGCTGCTGATCGATCGAATCAGTCAACGTTGTGCTTAAACGACTCAGTTTCTAGTCTTAATCACTGCACCAAAAAACTTAACCTTTGGGTACTCTAAATGAATGAATCTTGGTTCAGCTATCTTTCCGTATCTCATATCTCACCGTCATGTTCAGCAGAGATAGCCTTCCAGGTACACAAAATTCTTAGGGGCTAGTCGCGAAGCTTTCTAGACTATAGTTGCGTCCTAGTTCTCACATTATCGCTTGCCCACAATAGTTTTTTGATGAACGAGTTAATCACGAGACTATTGGGCTTAAACCAAATTCTTAGTGAGCTTATATAAAATTTTAGGGATAAGACAACATGGCCCCTCTTCGAGCAATGACCTCAGATCTGGAGCATCAATTAGATGACAATCAGGAGTTGATTCAATTTGTCAATTCTATTCAACCCCAGGGAGCTTTGCTGGCTTGCCGTAGCGAAGATTTATTGTTGACCCATGCAAGTCAAAATACAGCAGATTTCATCGGAAAATCTCCTGATGAGCTGCTGGGCAGACCTTTATCTGAAATCGTAACTCCAGAGACCCTAAAGGCGATCGCCGCATCGTGTCGATTGATAGAGCAAGAACCTGAAGAAATGCCATGTGTCCCCCTTCGTCTGAAGCAAAACCTGACCCATGACAATGAGGGAGAGTCTGAAAAATTAGCGCAGTCTGCCGCCACCCAGACCCTCTTTACCAGTATTTATCGAAGTGGAGAATTCACCATTTTCGAAGTTGAGGCAATTCCGAGCCAGGGGCGGAGCCACGCCGATGATATATATCAGCAGCTACAAACTTTTTTGATGCACCTGAAGTGTGCACCTGGGGTAGAAGAACTGAGCCAAATCGTGACCCAAGAGTTTCGCCAACTGACAGGCTTTGACCGAGTCATGGTTTATCGGTTTAAGTTTGACAACAGTGGCGTGGTGGTTGCTGAAGACCGAGATCTAGAGCGAGCGGTTGAGCCTTATTTGGGGTTACATTACCCCGCAACAGACATTCCCACCGTTGCTCGTGCGATGTTTACTCAGCGCGGGTTTCGGGCAATTGCAGATGTTAATCATCAGCGGGTCGGCATCCTTCGCCTCAATGACAAACGACTCAATGACAAAACGCCACCCCTAAATTTGTTTCGTTCAAGCTTGCGGGCTGCTTCGGGCTGCCACTATCAATATTTAAGGAATATGGGAGTTGAGGCTTCCCTCACCATTCCCTTAATTGATAAAAAGAAACTCTGGGGACTGATTGCCTGCCACCATTATTCTCCTAAGGCCGTGGAGTATGACACGCGCAAAGCTGTCGAACTTCTGGGGAAACTGGTCTCTGTTGAGCTGATCTTGCAGCAAGAGCAAGAATTTAAGGCATCTCAAGAGCGAATTCGAGATATCGAACTCACCTTCAGGCAAGATTTGGCTCAATATCCTGACCGTATTGAGCAGGTGGTTGAGCAAAATCGCTCAACCTTGCTCAACCTAGTGCAGGCGGAGGGGGTGGCGATCGCCCTCGGCTCAAAGGTCTTGCATGTGGGTCAAACCCCCAATGCCGAACAAGTTCACCAACTGATCGCCTGGGTGCATCCTCAAAGTCAGAAGGAGCTCTTTTCTACAGATTGTCTATCTGAGATTTATCCAGAGGTAAAGAATTGGTCTGTTCCTGTAGAAGGGATGCTGGCTATCTCGATTGTTCTCAGCAAGGTGTCATATCACATTCTCTGGTTTCGGCCTCAGCAAAGCTACCAGGTCAATTGGGGCGGCAATCCGGGTGAATCGACCCAGCTTGATCAAGAGGGAAGGGAGCCTCTAACGCCCCGACGTTCTTTTCATCTCTGGCAAGAAGAGGTGAAGGGGCGATCGATGCCCTGGACGGCGCTTGAAGTCGAAGCTGCCCAAGAACTACGCCACAGTCTGATGCTGGCAGCGCTAGAATTTTCCCAAGATAAACTGGTCAAAGCTGCGGCAGAAGCCGATAAAGCAAATGAGGCAAAAAGCGAATTTTTGGCCAACATGAGCCATGAAATTCGGACGCCGATGAACGCGATCTTAGGCTTTACTCAACTGCTTGAGCAAACGATTTTAGATGAAGAACAGCGCATGTTTCTGTCTTTAATTTCAAAAGGTGGAGACAGTTTGCTTACTATCATCAACGATATTCTTGACTTGTCGAAGATGGAAGCGGGAGAGCTGACGCTTGATCGTTCAGAATTTGACGTTCGGGTTTTGCTTCAGGAATTGGTGCAGATGTTTCAGCATCAGGTGCTGGAAAAAGGGCTATGGATTAGAACTAATGTGTCTTCAGACGTGCCTCAGGAGTTGCTGGGGGCTCACCATCGACTTCAGCAAATCTTAACCAATTTGATCCGAAATGCGATTAAGTTTACCCCAGAAGGGTCGATTGAGATAAAGGTTGACGTTTTAGACCGCACCGTTGCAACGAACGATCTCGTCTTGAAATTCAGCGTCTATGATACGGGTATAGGAATTTCACCTGAAGATCAGCATCGCATTTTCGATGCTTTTACGCAGGTGGAGTCATCCGCTACTCGTAATTATGAAGGAACAGGGCTAGGGCTCACCATTTGTCGAAAAATTATTTCTCTAATGGGCGGCACTATCGGCTTAGAAAGTAATTTGGATAAAGGGTCTGTTTTTTGGTTTACTGTTCCCCTGGAATCTATTCGCGCTCACGGTAAGATGAACACGCCTAATCAATTTCTCCAACAGGAAACAGATGCCCCAAATGCTCATATTTTGGTGGTTGAAGATGCTCCCGTAAATCAAATGCTAGTGCTACAAATTCTCAGTAAGCTCGGATATGAAGCCGAGGCCGTTGAAAACGGTCAGCAAGCTCTCGATCGGTTAGAAGCAGAGCACTTTGACTTGGTGCTGATGGATTGTCAGA
>JBARXP010000291.1:0-18687 GCA_049647405.1 Elainellaceae cyanobacterium
TAGGAGCCTGGACGTTTGCAACCCAGGGCATCATGATTTTGATTACGCCTGTCATGGCATCGGGGATCTTCGGCATCACGGTTTTGATGTGCGTCGGCTCAGCCCTGTTTGCCATTCAAAAAGTGACCCATGTTGATCCGGCCATTGTGTTTAAGGCTTGATTAATTTAAGGCTTGATTAATTTAAGGCTTAAGGGCAATTCAGGCTTAAGACATACGATGGCGACACATCTTATCGACATTTAGTGCAGCAATTATTTCCATTCTTGCCTGACTTCGTGCTGAAAATTACGAACAATCGCTGAAATTTTATATAAACTGTCTTCACATACAGCAATATTCGCACACAGTCATCGTGTTTCCCATCGTGCAGATGGTTCGAGAAAGATGGCTTTAGAAACTGACCTCAAGCATCAAATTGCAACCTGCTGGTTGGCTGATTGACGGAAAACCGATGGGGCGTACCAGATTCAGGATCGTCCTGTAGGCTAAATCAGCATCTGCACAATGTGCCATGCTAAAGGTAAACGATGCGCCAGTTTCAACCGTGAACACCGTTTCCGACCGCGAACATTTCCGACCACGAACACCGTGAACTTAGATGCGCTTTTTCATGTCTCCAGTGAGTATCGTAAATTTACCCTAAATATCTATGGGCTTTTAAGATCACTCTACTCACACACGCTGGTGATACGCTGTAAAACGTTCGCTCTTTGTTGAGATATTTTCTGTCTCTCAGAGGCTTAATGATTAATGACTGCTTCCCAAAGCTATATAAATTCTCGCCATTCTAGCCCCTATGCTGACTCCGCAGATACGTCTTCGCACCAACCATTGAGGGCTGTGAACCCAGAATCAGTGGCGATCGCCGCTCGAAATATCGACATGGTTTTCCGCAGCGGTAAGCAGGTTTATCCAGCGCTTCAAGACATTAGCTTAGATGTCATGGCTGGAGAGGTGCAGTTGTTGATGGGGCCTTCGGGTTCAGGAAAAACCACCCTTCTCTCGATACTGGCGGGTATTTTAACTCCCACCTCTGGTCATGTCTCCATCCTCAACTGTGACATCACCTCGATGAATCGCCGTCAACTGGCTCAGTTTCGCCTAGAAACCATTGGGTTTATCTTTCAAGGCTTTAATTTGTTTCCCGCATTGACTGCGTCAGAAAATGTTGAGGTCGCTCTCGAAGTGAAGGGATATCGCCGCTCAGAGTCGCGCAAAGAGGCTCATGCCTTATTAGAGCAAGTCGGGTTAGGCCATAAAACAAAGAGCTATCCACGAGATTTGTCAGGGGGTCAAAAGCAACGGGTGGCGATCGCCCGTGCCCTATCGGCTAACCCTCCTATTATCATGGCCGATGAACCAACGGCAGCTTTAGATTCGACTAGTGGCCACGAAGTGATCACGCTGCTCCGAACTTTAGCCAAGGAGGGAGGAACAACGGTTCTCATGGTGACTCACGATCCGCGTATTGTTGACATTGCTGATCGAGTCACCCATTTAGAAGACGGCAAAATACAGCCTTAAACCACTAGGTTTCTCCGATTTTCACCCTCACCCTAAATCCCTCTCCCCCGCTGGGCTACGAGGTACACACAAGTCCACTGCCTTAGCAGTTGTGTGCGTTGATCCTCCCTAACCCTCCTATGCCCTTCGGGCAGGCTTTGCCAAAAAAAAGGAGGGAACCGGATCGGAAGTCCTCCTTTTTTCTAGCGTTAGCGGCGCGAAGCGCGGGGATTTAGGGGGATCGAGACAACCTCTTTGGTTACCAGAGAGTGATGTGTACTTAGTCGCCCTGTTGGGAGAAGGGGCTAGGGGATGAGGGGATTTTGAGATAGTTGAAAACCTGACATGCTCCCTCACCAATGCAGATTGGAGCATAAATTAGCTCATCTGCTTTTAACTGCTTGTTGAGCCTAAATTCTAGATTGCAGAACAGGCAAGCAGCCAATATATCCTCAACCAAAACTCACGCTAAGCATTGCGCCACGCGCTTCTATAAAACCATTAAAACCTGGGCAACTCACACATCGAGTAGCCCAGATTTTAGAAACAAGTTGTTAATAGATTGCACCATTAACATCAGGACAGCCAATTGATATAGCAGTCTCACATGAATTGTGAAATAGATTGTGAGAGGTGGGACGGGCAGTGCGCGCCCCACCTCTCAGAAATCACTTAGGATTGCTATAGATAATGGAAACAAATCGCCAACTTGAGACGATTAATTATCATCATCATGCTTATCATAGACCTCTCCTTCAAAGGGTTGTAGACCCGTTGCAGGATAAATATCTTTATTTGGGGTGAAAATTCTAGCTGCCCCCTCTAAAACGAATTGAAACACTGACTGAACGTTTTTTAAGATAGCCATGCGTTTCTCCTCAATCGTTGGATATAGTCAAAGCTAAACCCTCAAGCAGAGCTTATTCAATAGCGGCTGAACCCAGCACATATGAATCGAATAACCGTGCAACGTTGGGCTTACTCAGCAGCGCCTGGGTGTCTCAATACCATCTGCATTATTGAAACATGCGATCGCTGCATACTTGGATTTTATAGGAGTAGAGTAGACATTGTAGATATTGTGGAAGAGGCTCGTATTATTCTTTACTATTCATCGCCTTTTGTTACAGATGTCGTAGAAATTTTTAGCCCCATGCACAAACGCAATAAACACTTGTGTATTCTATCCTTTGGCATCATTAAAACCCTTGCAATCTGTGCCGCCCACTTATCGAGCCGCACAGATTGTAAGGCAGAACTTACGCATTTTGTTGAAATAGTGGGCGTGATGCGCCCACTATTTCAACGAATTTATTCAGGCTTACGTGAGTTGTGCGTAAGTCCTGTAAGAATTATTTAGGAGATATGACAGGCGAGTTCATTATTGCTTGTTGTTTGACCTAATCGTTTGAGTCTAAAAAGTTGCGATTTTTATGGCGAATATTAAAACAACGTTTAAACCAAAACCAGACTGGGCGGGTAGTGATTGGTTGTCAAAATGGGTGAATGTGCTCATTCAGACGAAACCAATTTATCGAGTGATGAAACATCAAGCACGGCAAGTGCTGATTCAGACTGCTGAGAAGAATGGAATTCCTTGGCAGCAAACGTATCGAGCGTTGGAAGGCGCAGGCTTGTCGTCGCTCTTTGACTCTGTGATGAATCCTCAGGTGACGTATCCCGATTATTATCGAATGCCGTTTCATGCCTATGACCAGGGGAATCTATGCTGGGCTGCGGCTTTTGAGGCTGAGTCGGCTACCTACTCCATGGGGCTGCGAGTGTGGCCCCAAGAAAAACTAACCTGGCAGGCTGCGGGCGATCGCCTGCGGGAGTCTTTTCATCAGGCGGTGATTCAGCAGCTCTGGCCTTATGACTTGGGTGCAAAGAACCCCAGTGCAGAGAAAACAACAATTCAGCAGGCTACCCCTGTGCGCGATATTTTGGATGTGGGCTGCTCTGTCGGGATCTCGACGCGATCGCTCCATCAGTTTTTCTCAGCGTCTCAGGCAGCATCCGAGGCGGCGGTCAGTGAGGCAGCGGTCAGTCATGCAGGGGTGAATACTGTAGGAGTAAATACTACAGGACTAGATCTGTCGCCTTACATGCTGGCTGTCGCCCAATATCGCGATGTCAACCAAGAGATTGCAGCCTGGGTGCATGGCAACGCAGAGCAAACCGAATTTGCTGACGGCTCTTTTGACTTAGTCACGCTTCAGTTTGTGCTGCATGAGCTGCCTCGGCAGGCGAGTCAGGCCATCTTTAGAGAAATGTGGCGGATCCTGCGTCCAGGTGGCTGCATTGCTTTGCTTGACAATAATCCTCAGTCTCCTGTGATTCAAAACTTGTCGCCTGTCTTATTCACGTTGATGAAAAGCACCGAACCTTGGAGTGACGACTACTACACGTTTGATGTGGAGGCGGCGCTCAAACAGACCGGATTTGTGAAGGTGACCACGGTGAGCACTGATCCTCGACATCGGACAATCACGGCAACAAAGCCAGGGTAGCTGGGCGATCGCCCGATTCGACTCGCCCGATTCGACTCGCCATCATAAAATCGCCCGATTGAAAAACTCTGCGCAATTAGAAAATCTCTGTGAGTCTGCCCCACTGGGGGCATGATGTATTTGTGGAGTGCCTCAGAACCAAGTAGACTCCCTTGCGGCTAGAGAATCCTTTACAGTCAATATTGGAAGATGCGATGAAGAGGCACGCATTGGGGAGTTTTTACTTGGCTATACGTTGCCTCAGGGTTTTATTGTTTCAGAATTCTACACATGCATCACTTCGATATCCTACCGGGCAAAAGTTATCCTCTCGGTGCGACAGTTTATCCTGATGGGATCAACTTTTCCGTTTTCTCAAAAAACGCCACATTTATTGAGCTGCTGCTGTTTGACTCCCCTGAAGCCACGCAGCCCTATCACATCATTTCCTTAGATGAAAAACGCCATAAAACCTTCTATTACTGGCATGTTTTTGTTGGTGGACTACAGCATGGGCAGGTGTATGGCTACCGAGTTCATGGCCCCTACAGTCCAGAGTTGGGGCTGCGATTTGATGCCCAAAAAGTTTTGCTTGATCCCTACACGCGCGCCACGGCTGGGTGGCAGAGCTATGTGCGCGAGGCGGCGGTTCAGCCCGGTGACAACTGTGCCCATGCCCTCAAAAGTGTGGCAGTCGATACCCAACGATATGACTGGCAAGGCGATGAGCCCCTCAATATTCCCTATGCCACGAGTATTATCTATGAAATGCATGTCGGCGGATTTACCCGTAATCCAAATTCAGGGGTTGCGCCAGAAAAGCGCGGCACCTTTGCAGGGCTGATCGAAAAAATTCCCTACCTCCAAGATTTGGGTGTGACCGCAGTAGAACTGCTGCCCGTTCATCAATTTGACGAACAGGATGTGGCTCCGGGGCTAAAAAACTACTGGGGCTACAGCACCATGTCTTTTTTTGTGCCTCATCACAGCTATAGCTCTCGACCTGACCCGATGGGGCCTATTGATGAATTTCGAGACATGGTGAAGGCTCTGCATCGAGCGGGCATTGAGGTCATTTTAGATGTGGTGTTTAACCACACCGCTGAGGGGCACCACGAAGGGCCAACGTTTTCGTTTCGCGGCCTAGAAAATTCTGCCTATTACATTCTCGAAGAGAACAAGGCACTCTATAGCAACTACAGCGGCTGTGGAAACACGCTCAAGGCCAACCACGAAATTGTGGGGCGCATGATTATTGACAGCTTGCGCTACTGGGTGACGGAAATGCACGTGGACGGATTTCGGTTTGATCTGGCCTCAGTGCTGGCGCGCAGCCGCTCAGGTGACCCGCTGCAAGATCCGCCTATTTTGTGGGCGATCGAATCAGAGCCTGCCCTGGCTGGCACCAAAATCATTGCAGAAGCCTGGGACGCTGCTGGACTATATCAGGTGGGTGAATTTATTGGCGATCGCTTCGCCGAGTGGAATGGCCCTTTTCGGGATGACACTCGGCGGTTTGTTAAAAGTGACGCCAATACGGTTTCCACGCTCGCTGCGCGCATTATGGGCAGTCCTGATATTTATCCTCAGCCCAATCGAGAACCCAATCGCAGCATTAATTTCGTCACCTGCCATGATGGGTTTACCCTCAACGATTGGGTGTCATATAACGAAAAGCACAACGAAGCCAATCAAGAAGACAACCGCGATGGAGCCAACCACAACTTTAGCTGGAACTGCGGCGTTGAAGGCAATGCCGATAATGCAGCCATCGAAGCCTTGCGACTGCGCCAGATGAAAAATTTGCTAACCGTTATGTTCTTGTCTCAGGGCACGCCCATGCTGCTGATGGGAGACGAGGTTCGGCGCACCCAGCTCGGCAACAACAACAGCTATTGTCAAGACAATAATCTCAGCTGGTTTGACTGGGATGCACTCGATCGCCATCCAGATTTATTGCGGTTTGTGCAGCAGTTGATTGCGTTTACGCAGGCGCTGGTACTGTTTCGGCAAGAGCGCATTCTCAAAGTGAATTACCATCCGACTCATCCCTATATCATCTGGCACGGGTTGCAGCTTGGGCAGCCTGACTGGGGAGAAGATTCGCACAGTATTGCGTTTAGCCTGTGTCACCCCCAGGCTAATGAGCGGCTGCATGTGATGCTCAACTCCTACTGGAAACCGCTCACCTTTGATTTGCCGCCTCTCGACCAAGGCCAACATTGGCATCAGGTGATTGACACTGCAAGGCCGTCTCCAGAGGATATTTTTGGATCGGGTGGAGCCCAATTGATTGCGAGTGATACGTATCAGGTGCGCGATCGCGCGTCTGTTGTGCTCGTCGCCGGGTAAGGTTCTGGGCTGACTTGCTCGCTGCGCTGACTTGCTCGCTGCTAGGAGGCCGTTGCGATAGCTGGCGGCACATAATCGACGCGTTCGACCCAGGTATCTAAATTGCCATTGGCCTGTAGGCGCAAAAGCCGGAACCCAGGCGTGCGATCGCCATCAATGGCAAACACGTCGCTGTTGGGCTTGAACTGAACACAGGTAGATGGGGTCGCCAGATATCGAATGCCGCCCTCTACGCAATCTAGCTCTTGGTGAATATGGCCGAAAACGACGGCTCTCACCTGAGAAAAGCGATGCAAGATCGTCTGAAATTCGTTTTGATTGGCAAGCCCAATGGCATCCATCCAGCTTGAACCGACGCTCAGGGGAGGATGATGTAGGGCGACCAAGGCAAAGTCGGTTTTGAGGGTTGCAAGCTGTTGCTCTAGCCAAATGAGGCTGGCTGGAGGCAAATATCCGTGGACTTCTCCTGTGACCGCACTGTCGAGCAGCAGAACAGTCCAGTTATCGCTGTGAAACCGTTTGTGATCTGAGAAAGGTACTGCGCTCAGATGCTGACTCATGAGAGCGGGCTGCTGGTCGTGATTTCCGGGGAGCCAGTAGGTGGGAATCTGAAGTGGGGCGATCGCCCGTCTTATCTGAGCATAAGACTCTAAGGTTTCGTCTTGAGACAGATCCCCCGTCAGCATCAACACATCCGGAGTTTCGGTGAGCGATCGCACCCTTGCCAGCACGGCTTCGAGCGACTCCCAAGTCGGAAAGCCTTTAGACGTTTGCTGCTCATCGGCAAACAGATGAGTGTCTGTAATCTGGGCAATCAGCATCATGTCTCACTCCAACTTTTTTAACCCATCACTTGAATTCTGAATTCTGAATCGATTAAAACTCGACAGGCAAAATCTCATCTCTTCTTGTATCCAATGCCTTGCCGCTAACGAATGGCGATCGCCACACTGATCAGCGCAAGGCCGACGAAGATGAGCAGCGTCGAATTTCGCTTTGCCCACAATCGGAGGGTCGCTGTCATTGGTGGTGACGACAATTCGGGCTCAACGACTGGAGTCGAAACATCGGTGTAGAGCGTGCATTCCTTCGCGTAGGGATATTTGGGAAAATTGCAGGTCTCGTCGTGATGGTAGGTGCAGGTGTCGCACAGATAGCCTTCCTGCGTTTGATGCAGGGGAATGCCCGCATGACCAAACGCCTTCAGCGGATTTTTGCAATAGGGACAGGCGATCGCCTGGGTCTCAACTGGTTTTTGACAACGAGGACATGCGGCCATGGAAATAAAAGCTTCGGGAGAAACAGCAAGACAATGACGCTCTAGCTCAGAGATAACACATCAACACGGAGAAGAAAATTTCCGCACTTGGTATTCGCGCGAATCAAGCAATTCATAGTTGGCACTGCCCATCGCCGTAGAAAATTGCTGATCGACCTGCTCCAGCTCATCCGCAGGGATGGAATGCCAAGCCTCGGAGCTGCTCCAGCGAATCACGGCGATGACTTCTTCTAACTGTTCAGCACTAATCCAAACGTCTTTGCCTAAAAACCCGTCTTGACGAGCCAGGGCAGGTGTCCAAATTTCTGAATCGAGTTGAACAAATCGTTCTCGTTGATCCTCTGCGACCCTAAACTGTAGCCATTCAATTACCATCGTTTGTTCACCTTTCGAAGACATCATCGAGCTGTCGCACTCTTGCGGATCAATTTTTTCTGGCTCGGGCATCTAGGTTTGGACTACCTAGTCTCGCGTGTTCAGCATAGCCAGCCTCTTTTCCATGCTAATTGTCTTCAGATCATTAGCCGCTATCCGAAAGATGGATTAGCCGATGAAATCGCAATGAATCAGGTCGGAAATCCCATCCGGTAGCGTTCCGCATTCTTTGGTAGATTTGTCACAATGAATGCGGACACACATCTGCTGTGGGGAAAGGGCATAAGGTAGACGAGATGTATCGAGGCGATATGCTTCTGTGGGTGTTCATCAGTTGAGCAACTGCCCCTTGGCTCCGTAGTGCAACAATCTCCCATTTACATACTTAGGACGAGGGCATGGACAACTCAAATTTGCTTCAGCAATTACTGATGATCGGCATTGGCACCACATCTCTCGTCGCAGACAAGCTGCGAGAGGTGAGCGATCAGTGGGTCAAAGATGGCAAGCTGGACTCAGAGCAAGCCAAGGGATTTGTAGATGACTTGATGAACCAGCTCCGCTCTGAACAAACAAATTTTGAAGATCAAATGCAGCGTCAAATGAGAAATGTGCTGCAAGATTTGGGCGTGCCTCGTCAGAATGAGATGGATGAGCTGCGGGGGCGGCTTGATCGATTAGAGCGCCAGATCCGCGATCTCGAAAATCGCCTGTGGCGATAGTCCATCCCTAAACGATAATCAGAAACGAGAATTCTATTGAATTCAGAAATTCTATTGAATTCAGATTTCAAACAGAAACCATGTAAGGACATTCTTTATGCGAGAAATATTGATTAGTCTGGGTGTGATGGTGAGTTGTCTCCTCATCGTGCTTGTGGCGCAATTCACAGCGTCAGGAGACGATGCGATCGCCGCTAACTCGCCATCTTCCAGCGCAGCTCAATCAGGGGCTGAAGTGCAAGAAGAGGTACCATCTACTCCTTCAAAACTAGAGCAATGGATGAGTCTTGCTCCGAGTCAGTCAGGGTCTGCCACGACGACATCTGAATCAGCCGTAGAGTCAGCACTAGAGTCTGGGACTTTGATGGCTCAAGTTCCTGATTCAGAAGACCCTGAATCGACCGATCCCTCTGCAAATACCACCGAAGACACCATGGACAATTCAACCGAAACCATCACCACAGAATCCGGGTTGCAGTACATCGACGTGGAAGAAGGATCGGGAGCAATGCCCCAAACGGGTCAGACGGTCGTGGTTCACTACACCGGAACCCTCGAAAACGGGACGAAGTTTGACAGCTCACGCGATCGCAATCAGCCCTTCTCCTTCCGCATTGGAGTGGGTCAGGTGATCAAAGGCTGGGATGAGGGCGTCGCAACGATGCGTGTGGGCGGTCAGCGTCAGCTGATTATTCCGCCTGATCTGGGCTATGGGGCGCGGGGCGCGGGCGGTGTCATTCCTCCCAATGCGACATTGCTTTTCGATGTTGAACTATTGAGAATTGGAACCTAGCAACGAACTAGAACCTATAAGGACGGCAAAACCAATGCGCAAGGTAATGCACAAGCTGTTGGGGCTCAGTACGGCGGTGGTGGCGATCGCCAGTGGACAGGAGTTCTTCGCTGCTCCGAGTGGCTTTGCCCAGTCGATGCCTGCTGTTGAGATGGCTCAAGAGTCGGCTCCTTCGACGGCGGTAGATACTCCAAATATGGAGGTAGATACTCCAAATATGGCAGACACTCCAAACATGGAGACTCCAAATATGGAGACACCAAATTCGGAGACGCCAAATTCGGGGTCAGCGACAATTTCTGTCACCGACCCCTCGGCTGAGCCCGTCGTGCTCAATGCCGGGGCAGAGCCACGCCAGATGCTGCGCATGACCCCCACGGTGGGTGCAGAACAGCGCACCATTATGGACATGACCACTGAAGTGGCGATCGCCATTGATGGCCTTTCTCAGCCCTCGTTTACGGCTCCGGGCACTCGTCTAGTGATGGATAGCGTGGTTACCGACATTGATGATGCAGGGCTGATTACCCTTGATTTTGCCTATTCTGATGTGCAAATGAACGGTGATCCGGGGCTACCGCCTCAAGTGATGGAGCTGATGCGATCGCAAATCTCTTCCATGATTGGCACCACAGGTACGATCGTGGTGGACGATCAGGGCGCTACGCAGTCCTTCACTTTAGTGGCTCCCGCCAATGCAGAACCGATGGTGCGCGCCAGCATGGAGCAGATGGCGCAGTCCTTTCAGCAAATCTCTAGCCCGTTTCCGGCTGAAGCTGTTGGGGTGGGTGCGGTGTGGCAAGTTCCTCAAGAGATTGTCATTAACGGATCGGCCATCAACAGTCTGGCGACATTTGAACTCGTGGAGATCGAAGGCGATCGCATTCAACTTGCGGTCAGCATCGAGCAAACGGGCAATATCTCGATATCTGATATGTTGCCTATTCCCGACAGCGTCAGCGTGTCTGACCAGAGCCTGACTTCGACCGGAGCAGGTCGCACCTTCATCGATCTCAACCAAATGATGCCCCTCGGGTCTGACCTCACGGTCAACACCCAGTCAACGACCACGGTGACAGAATCGGGCATCTCTGCCACCCTCAGTGCAGATGTGCAATTAGACATGATCATCGTGTCTGATGACTTCGAACTCCCCACACGAGCCTCTGGGGTTTCCTCTGAGGATGAGGTGCCCGTCACGCTCCGCCGTTGACGTTTCGGCAGAAGCCGTGTTGGAGTTTAGAATGTGAACCTTGGGCGATCGCCACAGCGCATTGTCCAAGGTTTTTACGTTGTCTCTCTTTCTTCGCTGGATATCATTATGGGCAATACCTTTGGTCATCTCTTTCGCATTACTACCTTCGGTGAGTCTCATGGGGGTGGAGTCGGTGGTGGTGGTGATGGTTGCCCGCCCCGGCTAGAGATTACCCCGTCAGATATTCAGTTTGAGCTTGATCGGCGTCGCCCCGGCCAGAGCAAAATTACGACTCCGCGCAAAGAGACCGATACCTGCGAGATTATTTCGGGGGTGTTTCAAGGCAAGACCCTGGGCACCCCGATCGCCATCATGGTGCGCAACAAAGATACGCGCCCCCAAGACTATGACGACATGGTGCAAAAGTATCGTCCGTCCCATGCTGATGCCACCTACGACGCTAAATATGGCATTCGCAACTATCAGGGGGGAGGCCGTTCGTCTGCACGAGAAACCATTGGCCGCGTCGCAGCAGGGGCGATCGCCAAAAAAATTCTGAAGCAGGTAGCAGGCATTGAAATTGTCGGCTACGTCAAGCGCATTAAGGATTTAGAAGGCGTGATTGATTCTGATTCGGTCACGATCGACCAGGTAGAAAGCAACATTGTCCGGTGTCCCGACGTAGACTGTGCCGAGCGGATGATTGACCTGATCGAACAAACCGGACGAGCCGGAGACTCCATCGGTGGTGTTGTGGAGTGCGTAGCCCGTCAATTACCCCGTGGCTTGGGTATGCCTGTTTTCGACAAGTTAGAGGCTGATTTAGCGAAGGGCGTCATGTCTCTGCCTGCCAGTAAGGGTTTTGAAATCGGCTCTGGCTTTGCCGGAACGCTGCTCACGGGCAGTCAGCACAATGATGAATTTTATCGAGATGAAAGCGGCGCCGCGCGCACGCTGACCAATCGTTCGGGTGGCATTCAGGGCGGCATCAGCAATGGCGAAAACATCTTAATTCGGGTTGCGTTTAAGCCCACCGCGACGATTCGGAAAGAGCAAAAAACCGTGACCAACGAAGGCCAGGAAACCGTTTTATCTGCCAAAGGCCGTCATGATCCCTGTGTGTTGCCTCGTGCGGTGCCCATGGTCGAAGCGATGGTTGCTCTGGTGCTCTGCGATCATTTGCTACGTCAGCAGGGGCAGTGCGGCGTGCTCACCGATGCCGAGTGAAATCGGCGCAGGCCATGAATTGGAATCATTGCCCTAAACAGTTGATTTGAATCATTGACCAGAACAACTGACCAGAACGAGAGACGCATAAATCTTTCGGAAGGCATGGGTCAAGCCGCCGCTGACAGGGGAAAATAGCTTTTAGTCCGAGTTCTAAGGTTAGGCTCGAACATCGCTGTATGTTTTTAGACTGGCGATCGCCAACTATTTAGTCGGAATTTGTCGTCCGAATTTATCGTCCGAGTTTACTATTAACTTCATTTCGTCTCATTGCCAGGAGGTCTCAATGGCTCGCACAAGCTCTACCATGCTGGATCTAGGCACCCAAGCGCCAGCCTTTGAATTAACCGATGTCAAAACCGGAAACCCCATTACCCTAGATACCTTTGCTGAGCAAACGGCATTGTTGGTGATGTTTATCTGTCGCCACTGTCCTTTTGTGAAGCATGTGCAGTCAGAGCTGGCGAAGATCGGTCAAGACTATGCTGGCAAAGGTTTAGGCATTGTTGCTATTAGTGCAAACGATGCAGACAACTATCCCAACGATGCCCCCGAAAGCCTGAAAGAAATGGTCGATGAGGTCGGCTTTGGGTTTCCTCTCTGCTACGACGAAACTCAAGCGGTCGCTAAAGCCTACACGGCAGCCTGCACCCCCGATTTCTTTCTGTTTGATGGCGATCGCCGCCTCGTTTATAGAGGCCAGCTCGATGACAGTCGCCCCGGCAATGATGCCTCGCTCAATGGCAAAAATTTGAGGGCAGCGATTGACGCGGCACTTGCAGGCAAGCCGATCGATCCAGACCAGATGCCGAGCATTGGCTGCAACATCAAATGGAAACCGGGCAGCGAGCCTGCTTACTTCGGTATTACTTAAGCAAATTTTGGAGCGAATTCTGGAGCGAGTTCTGGCAAGGCGGGGTCGTTTAACACGTTGATGAAACCTGTGACATCTATGTGGCGATCGCCACACCATTAAGCCGCAGCACTGCTATTGCTCTTGGGTTCTGAGTGGAGCGGCAGAGTCACGCGAAATGTGGTGCCAATCGATTCTTTGCTAACGAAGCTGACCTGTCCTTCATGGTGCGTGACGCACTGCTGCACAATGGATAACCCCAGACCCGTGCCGCGAATGGTGGCAACATTGCTAGCGCGGTGAAACAGCTCGAACAGGTGAGGTTGATCTTTCCTCGGAATCCCGATGCCGTGGTCAACGACTTCGAAAGACAAGAGACGCTGATCGGTTGTGATTGTAAACTCAACAGAGTTGCCCTTGTCAGAATATTTGACGGCGTTTGACAGCAGGTTGGTCAAAATCGGGCGTAGCAGGTTGGGATCGAGACAGGCGCGCTCAAAATCACCGTCGCAGGTAAAGACAATGTCGTGGCTGATGCCGACTCCATGTTGAATTTCTTCCACAATTTCTTGGCAAAACCCTTTAACATCCAATGGGGTCGGGTTGAAATCGAGCTTGCCTGCCTCGGCTTTTCCGACGACCAACACGTCTTCCAGCAGCTGTTTCATATTGTTAATGGCTGAGCGAATGCGCTGGAAATAGGCTTGCTTTTGCTCGTCACTGGCGCAGTGGCCATAGTTTTCGAGCAACTCGACCGAGGTTCTCAACACGGTTAAGGGCGTGCGAAACTCATGAGACACAATCGATACAAAGTTTGACTTCAGCTCATTTAACTCCCGCTCGACCTGAAGGGCATGGCGAATTTCGTCTTCAATCTGCTTGCCTTCACGGATTTGTTGCTCACGGGTGCGGATGCTGTTCACCATTGACTCAAACGCCTGAGCCAAAATATTCATCTCATCCCTTAGCGACGTTTTGACTCGACGAGAAAATTTGTGAACGGGCTTCAGGAGAGGATGGTGATTGGGGCGATCGCCGATCGCTGACTGCCTCAGGTTTTGACGGAGGTTCAGGCTTTGGTCATAATTTCCGGCGGCAATGAGTTCTGCTGAGCGCGTCAGATTGGTCAGGTTGCGCGTCAAGATGCCCGACAGAAAGTAAATCAAAACAAACAAAATGCCGTAGGTAATGATGAATGAAGTCAGCACTCGGTTGCGAATTCGCTCTTGGAGATGAAACACATAGTCAGCTTCGATATCCAATCCCAAAATTGCGACGACCTCACCCTCATCATTTTTGAGAGGAGCGAAGGCAGACATCCAAGTGCCCCACTCATCGCTGTAGATGTGGGGTTCTTCTATCAGTTGACCTGACTCCATCACCTGAACAGCCCGAGAGCTCGTGGTGTCTGACTGCAAAAACTTGACCGCCTTTTTAGGGTCATAGTTTGACCAGAGGTCAACGAGATAGACCGTTTCGATTTTCGATAGATCCACCATCGATCGACCATTCGCCGTCTGATTATGAGAGGTCGATGAAAGATTAGAGGTCGATGAAAACACCGCCGACGTGCCAATGCTTTGAACCTCGGATGGCTGATCGACGACAAAAGAATAAAGCCAAGCTCGAGGTTCGATGCTCTTGACGGTCTCAAACCATTCCATTTGGTTTTGGTAACGCGGATCGTCTGAAAAGCCTTTTTCGTTGCGCTGCCCCTCGTTATATAGGGCAGTCAGTTCATCCACATCCATGCCTTTGACGGCACCTTCTAAAGTAGAACGCAGATCGTCTCGGAGGCGGGTGATGGTTTTGTCTGTCGTAAAGGTGTAGAACCAATAAAATGCTCCAGCAAAAACGATGCTGAAGATCATGCTGAATCCAACCAGTAATTTGACCCTGAGACTAACAAACTGAGTCGGTCGCTGGTCAGCCCTAATTCGTGTTTGTGCAGACGGAGGAGTATGAACCTGCTGCTGCGATGATCCGTGTGGAGTCACTCTGTTTGTTGGGTTGCAAATGTATATTCCGATCGCCCCCAGTGCCGAGGTTGCTCATCAAACGTAAGCCTACTGTCAGCCCTTACTTTTTAGTGATGATATTGCCGGAGACTATTTCTCTTATACTTCCTTTTTGAGGGTCAATCCGGACAGATTTCCGTAATCATAACTAGGTGTGAGGTAACAAACGCTGCTTACTGATGCCCCTGATTATGTGTATGGCGAGAGACTGAACATCCTGATGTGTCACCTTCTTAGCACATATTGAACCCATTGAGGATACTGATGTGATGCTTTTTGAACAGACTGTAAATTCACTGAGCATCGAAAATTTGGGATTTTGTAGATATTTCAGTAACAAGACTTGCGCACAACTCGCATAAGCCTGAATAAACTCGTTGAAATTGAGGGCACGCCGCGCCCTCAATTTCAACGAAATGCGTAAGTCCTGAGTAAAAGTAAGATTTCTAAGGGGTTTAGCGCCCATTGTTTTTTATCCAAGATCTCCCAACAAGGCTTACCGAAACGTACTAAAACTCACGATAATTTGCTCAGACTCTGAATCAAAAAGATAGCTAGACGACATATCAAACGAGACTTCGACCGAATCATTGATTGACAGGTCAGAACGCGGATCGACCCTAGCAACGCATTCTTGCCCGCTGAGGGTAGTGAGGTAGAGAATGATCTCATTCCCCATCATCTCAGTGACTGAAACCGTGACCGAAACCGGCTCTGGAGTAATGCCGGGAGGGGCGTATCTAGGGTCATGAATCGTTTCGGGGCGGAGGCCAAAGATCACCTCTTTGCCAAGGTAAGGGGCGATCGCCTCAGCCGCTTCAGGAATCGTCGGCAGCTTCACCTGAAACCCTTCATTCTTGACGTAAAACTCGCCGTCAATGTTCATCAAAATCGCGCGAAATGTATTCATAGCAGGGCTGCCGATAAACCCTGCCACAAATAAGTTGTTGGGATGATGGTACAGATTGGCAGGCGTATCTACTTGCTGCAAAATGCCCTGGTTCATGACTGCAATGCGGCTGCCCATGGTCATGGCTTCGACTTGGTCATGGGTGACATAGATAAAAGTCGTCCCTAGTTTTTTGTGGAGCTTGCTGATTTCAGCACGGGCCTGGACTCGCAGTTTGGCATCGAGGTTTGACAGAGGCTCATCCATTAAAAAGACAGCCGGATTACGCACGATCGCCCGACATACGGCCACGCGCTGGCGCTGCCCTCCCGATAGCTCTTTGGGTTTACGGCTCAGCAGTTCCTCAATCCCCATCTGTTTAGCGGCGGCGGTGACCCGCTGGTCAATATCTCCCTTGGCTGTGCCGTGGATCTGCAAGCTAAAAGCCATGTTTTCATACACGGTCATGTGAGGGTAGAGCGCGTAAGACTGAAACACCATGGCAATGTCGCGATCTTTGGGGGGCATTGTGTTGACCCGGCGATCGCCAATGTAGAGGTTGCCCTGGCTAATGGTTTCTAGGCCAGCCAGCATCCGTAATGACGTTGTTTTGCCACAGCCCGAAGGGCCAACCAGCACCAAAAATTCTTGATCTTCAATGGAGAGGTTTAGGTCTTTAACGGCGGTATAGGTGTCAAACTGCTTCGTGACTTGCTCAAAAACAACGCTGGCCATGATGAATAGTGAAGATGAGAAGGTCTGGAGATTGAAAGAACACTCGCATTGAGAAAATGGCGAGGGTCGGTATCTTGATGAGTGGATGCTGAACTCATGTTGATACAGACAATTTATTGATGCAGACAATTTATCCTTTGACAGAGCCTGCCAAAATGCCGCGCACAAAATAGCGCTGTAGGGCAAAGAAGACGAGCAGCGGCACCGTCATCGTAATAAATGCGCCCGCTGTGAGAATGTGCCAGTCTTGCCCCTTCGACCCCACCATATTGGTCAATTTGATGGTCACCGGAGCGACATCGGGGGTGCCCCCCAGATACACTAAAGCCACCAGCAGATCATTCCACACCCAAAGAAACTGAAACACCGCAAAAGAGGCGATCGCAGGCATCGACAGCGGCACAATCAACCGAGTAAACGTGGTCAGGTGAGACGCCCCATCCACGGCTGCCGCTTCGATCAGATCGCGAGGCAAGGCTCCGATATAGTTGCGCAGTAGATAAATGCCCAGAGGCATGCCATAGCCTGTGTGAGCCAGCCAAACCCCAAGAAAAGAGCCAGAAACTCCCAGCACGTTGTAGGCTCGCAAAATTGGAATCAGCGTCATTTGCAGGGGCACCACCAGCAGCCCCACCACGAGAATGAACAACATCTGTCGCCCCGGAAACTCCATCCACGAGAAGGCGTAGGCCGCATAGGCGGCGATCGCAATCGGAATCACCGTCGCCGGAATGGCGATCGCCAGACTATTGAGAAATGCCTGACCCATGCCCTCGGCGCTGATGACATCGATGTAGTTTTGCAGCGAATATTGGGTGAAGTCAAAGGGATGTTGAAACACCGTCCACCAGCCCGTTTGCAGCACCGCATCTCGCTGTCGCACCGAGCTGACCAGCAGCCCCACCGTGGGCAGCGTCCACACGAGGGCGATCGCCACAATGGTGATATGCACCGGAGTCTGGCGGATGAAGGAGTCGATGCGCTGGAGCCACCGCTGGTGCGATCGCCGCTGCCGCTGGGGTTGAGGCAGAGGATGGGAAGAACTCATCGAATAGACTCCTGCTGACGAAAGCGACGAATATTGCTGACCATAACGGGAATCACTGCCAGCAGCAAAATCACGGCAATGGCGCTGCCGTGCCCAAAGTTGCGGAAGTTAAACATTTCTTTGATCATGCGACTGGCAATCACCTCAGTGCCCTGGTTGCCTGCGGTCATCACAAATACGATGTCAAACACTTTCAGCACCAAGATCACGACCGTGGTCGCCACCACCAAAATCGTCGAGCTAATCATGGGAATGGTGATCCGCCAAAAGATTTGAAATTCGCTGGCTCCATCAATTCGAGCAGCTTCGATAATGTCTTTCGGAATGCCCTTCACTGCCGCCGAGAGCAGCACCATGCAAAATCCGGTCTGGAGCCAGATCATGATGGCAATCAGAGCAAAGTTATTAATCGAACGCTCCACCAGCCAGCCCACAGGCTCATAGCCAAGCGTCGTGACAATGGCGTTGAGCAACCCGATCTGATCGGCACCCTCAGGCCGAAAGGCATACATAAATCGCCAGATGACACTCGCCCCGACAAAAGAGATCGCCATCGGCAAGAAAATCAGTCCTTTGACGATGGGCTCATACCTGACCCGATCCATCAGCACTGCTAACACCAGACCGAGGCTGACGCTTACCCCAGTGACCAACACCAGCCACAAAATATTGTTGCGGAAGGCAATCAGCATGTCTGGGTTGGTGAAGGCATAGATGTAGTTATCTAGCCCGACAAAGTTTTGCGATCGCGCGTCTAAAAAGCTGAGGTAAAGGGTATTCAGAGTCGGCAAAATTAGGTAGGCCATCAGCACTGCCAAGGCTGGCCCAATATAGACCCAGGGCAACAGCCGCGATCGCCACTTGGCAGGCAGCATTCCGACTAAATAATTGGCTCCATAAAATAGGGCAATGACACCCCCAGAGCCAAGTAAAACTGCGACGACAACGCCGATAATTTTTCCAATAACAGAATCTTGCATGAATCTGTTTCGTCTAAGACCACACCCGTAAAATAACCGCTAACGATGAATTTTGATGACTTTTGGCGGGAATCTAAGATAAAAGTTTTTGTGTGAGAAAATAATGTCGTCTGCGATCGCGCTGCAAAAATTGAGTTAGGGTACTGTCGTCTGTGCAAACAGATTCTCTCTTTTATCGCCTGTTTCAAACGGCTCCTGGGCTTTTCTTCGAGCTTATTGGCCAATCG
>JBARXP010000292.1:0-2898 GCA_049647405.1 Elainellaceae cyanobacterium
CGCCCGCGAATAAATTGCGGGCTAATCAGTGAAAGCCCTGTTGGGGCTAAGATCCGTCGGCTACCAGTCCCGAAGGGACTTGATCATTTGTAGCCCGCAATTTATTTGCGGGTGTTGGGGCGCAACCCTAATGAGAATTGCTGGCAGACATGGAGGCGCAACAACAGAGCAAGATGATAAGCCGTAGCGCGGCACTAAAGCATAAGCGATTTAGCAGAAGACAGTTTTCAGGCTCCCTTATCTACTGTATTTTCTCAGGAGAAGTTAATAATGAACTCACAGAGACATCATTTCGTCTCACTATTCTAAATTTAGAGTCAACAGGACTTACGCAGATAAGGTGTCTGAGTAAGATACAGGTGCTTTGATGCGCTGGCTCCCAGCCACACACAACGTTTTACAGCTTTCTGGTATTCGTTATCTCTATTGAGTTCAAATTCTCGATGATGCCTAACCTTTCTGATCGCTCTCGCTCCGGTCGTCTCCCCCGCGAAGACTCATATTCTGCTTCAACAGACAGGATGGTGGCTGACCAGAATTTAGGCGCGGTTTATGTTCATCCGATATCGTGGAAACCAATATCGTGGAAAACGTTGCGCTGGATAGGGCTGATGTTGAGTTCTTTTGTGTTTGCGAGTTTAGGACAAATCGTCAGGGCAGTGCCTGCGATCGCCCAAGAGCCATCCGATCCTTCCCTCGTTAATGGACTGCACACCATCGCCAGTAGCTTCAACGTGCAGCAGTTGCTTGCCGATGCCCTGAGCTGGATTCAAGGATTAGGCGTGGTTGGGGCACTCGTCTTCATGGGCATTTACATCGTGGCGACGGTTGCGTTTTTGCCCGGTTCGATTTTGACGCTGGGTGCAGGGTTTGTATTTGGGGTAGTGCAGGGATCAATTCTGGTGTTTGTGGGAGCATCAATCGGGGCGATCGCCTCCTTTTTGATCGGACGCTACGTTGCGAGAAGTCGAGTCGCCCAGATGATTGAGGGCAATCGTCGCTTCAAAGCCATTGACGAAGCAGTCGGACGAGAAGGGCTAAAGATTGTCTTGCTGACTCGTCTTTCCCCCCTGTTTCCGTTCAATTTGCTGAACTATGGCTTTGGCGTGACCGGAGTTTCCCTAAAAGATTATTCTCTCGGCTGTTTTGGGATGCTGCCCGGTACCGTAATGTATGTCTATCTTGGCTCCTTGGCTGGAAACTTGGCGATGTTGGCAACAGGCGATCGCCCTGAAAATGCCGCCGTTCAGTGGGCTATTCGCATCATTGGCTTCATCGCCACGGCTGCCGTCACGATCTACGTCACCCGCGTTGCCCAAAAGGCTCTCAAAGAGGCCGTACCCGATGCTGATGCAGAGGCCAATGATGATTCTCACGATGTTCAAGCCGACTTCGCTTCAGAATTAAATTCTGATCCTGAATCTCCGCACTGATTATGCGTCTTGAGTTATGCGTTTTGAGTCACGAGTCTTTAGCGCCTGTTTGAGTTTCAAGCTTCTGTTTATTCTTTTGCCTACCCAGACCTTCGACCTATGACTTCTTCAACCCATCATCTTGCACCTGTGTCCCCCATGGACGAGTTTAACCAGACTCTGGTTAACAACGTCCATCCGCCAGACTGGAAAAACCCGCCCCCTCAAGATTGCTATGACCTGGTGGTGATCGGTGCGGGCACGGCAGGTCTAGTCGCAGCGAAAGGTGCGGCGGGTTTAGGCATTGGGCTCAAAGTGGCGCTGATCGAGCGGCATCTCATGGGAGGCGACTGCCTCAATGTGGGCTGTGTTCCGTCTAAAAGCATCATTCGCTCGTCGCGGGTGGTGGGCGAAATGCAAGAAGCTGAACAGTTTGGCGTGACATCACCCGACTCCATTAACGTCGATTTTCCGGCGGTGATGCAGCGCATGCGACGAGTGCGATCGCAGATTAGCCCTGTCGATTCTGCCATCAGTGCCCAAAAAGCAGGGGTAGACGTATTTTTAGGGGAAGGCCGTTTTACCAGCACCAATACACTCACGGTCGCAGGTCAGACCCTGCGCTTCAAGAAAGCAGTCATTGCAACCGGGGCAAGGGCTGTACGTCCTCGCATTGACGGCCTCGAAAAAGTCGGCTTTTTAACCAACGAAACGGTCTTTAATCTTGAAAAACTGCCGCCCCGACTCGCCGTGATTGGCGGGGGGCCAATTGGCTGTGAACTCGCCCAAGCCTTTTACCGATTGGGAAGCGAAGTCACCATTTTTGAACGCCATGATCATGTACTGAATCGAGAAGACGCCGATGCAGCCGATATCATCCAAAAACAGTTCATCAAAGAAGGAATTACTTTGATGATGAACTGCTCCCTCACGCGGATGGAGCCCGCCCCTGACGGAAAGCGAATCGTGTTTGAGCGCGATGGCAAAGAAGAAGTGATCGAAGTCTGCGAGATTCTTGTTGGGGCAGGTCGTGCGCCCAATGTCGAAAGCCTCAATCTGGAAGCCGCAGGGGTTGACTACGATCCTCGTCGAGGGGTGCAGGTCAATGACCACCTCCAGACCAGTAATTCCAACATTTACGCGGCGGGCGACATTTGCATGAACTGGAAATTTACCCACGCCGCTGACGCCGCCGCCCGCATTGTGCTGAAAAACGCGCTCTTTTCCCCCTTCGGATTGTTTAAGGCAAAGCTAAGCGATCTGGTCATGCCCTGGGCCACATACACCGATCCAGAAATCGCCCATGTGGGAATGTATGAGCAAGATGCCCAATCCCAAGGCATTGATGTGAACACCATTAAAATTCCGTTTCATGATGTCGATCGGGCGATCGCCGACGGAGAAGAAGAGGGCTTCGTCAAAATTCTCCACAAGCGGGGTTCTGACAAAATCTTGGGCGCGACGATTGTGGCTCGCCATGCCGGAG
>JBARXP010000293.1:0-8702 GCA_049647405.1 Elainellaceae cyanobacterium
CTAAAACAGATTTCGAGTCTGCCGCATTCAACCGCTCTGCCACCTCTCCAGGTGAAGATGCGATCGCCACTATAGCGATTGATCTGTATCAGCATTCTAAGGGAGGAGGGCAAAAATGACCAGATGCTATCCAGAGGTATCTAAGCTAATTGGGTTTATTGGCGCTGCTCAATCTGCTGACGAGCGTAGTTGAGATTGGCCTGGTAGTCCTGCACTTTTTGTTGGGCGATCGCGTGGTTGGGGCTAGAGGCAGGCACCTGCTTCAGTTGCTCAATAGCCTGTATCCAGAGAGTTGCCACCTGTTCCCATTCTTGCAGCGACTGAGCCGCTTGGGTGCGATTGGCTGCGTTGGTGGCAATATTCACGCCCTGCCGAAAGGCTTCATCTGTAGATGCTGGACTCGGTGTCGTTCCGCTAGAGGGCTGGGCTGGCGTTGTAGGCGCTGAGTTGGGAGATGGCAAAACAGGTTGAGTCGGGTTGGAGCGGCGGGGTTGGGGATCGGGGCGAAAGTCGAACGAAAGCTGCCCGGTTCGAGCCAGATAAATGGTGAGTAAAACAAGGACCGCAGAGGCTACCGAAGCCGCGATTTTCAGCACGCTCCAGGGGCGATCGCCCAATATTTCGCCAGTTTGGGCGTTGATCATGACCTGATAGCGCTTGTTTTTGAAGCGGTAGGCGGCTATCCAAACGGGCAGCAAGATATGTTTGAAGGTCGTTTGATTGTAAGTGGTTTGGATGGAGTGAATCCGCTGGGTGTCGCCGCCGATATCGCGGCATATCGCTGAGCGAATACCACTCTCCATTTTAGTTTTGGCGATCTCAAACCCGTCTTTGAGATGAATCTGATAGCGCTGTGCCTTGAAGCCAGCCAGATAAGACGGATCGTAAGGAATGGTTTTTCCGAGGTTCCAGGGTTCTAACTGTTCGAGACGCTTCGTATTCACAGCCTCCGTTGCAGCAACGAGAACATCATCGAAGAACTTTGTCACAACTCCGCTAGCCGAGTACCATCGGGTTCGCCGTTCTTGGCGAGTTTTTGTAACTGTATTGCCTTCGGAGTCCGTATCGGTGTAGGTGACGGTGACGTAGTAATATTCGCCGCGCTGCCCCTTATATTGATTCATTGTGTCGCTGTCGTAAGTCCAAAATGGCAGATAGACGCCTTGCAGCTTCTCATTCTGAGCCATCTTATTTAATCCGCTGGGGGCAAATCGCAGTTTGCTGAGCCAGTGACGAATTTTCTGCTGCGCCTCTTTGCGGCCAAACTCAAACGGCAGCATTCCCCCCGGCGTAATCACCGGATTGGCGCTGTGGGTCTGAGCGACGATGGCCGTGCCGCAAAAGGGACAGTCTCCCGCGACATCGGGCGGCTCAAAGGTGATTGACGCCTGACAGCCGGGACAGGTCGCCTCCATCGCAGATTGAGAGAGTGCCGCGATTTGAGTATGCTTTTCGTTTAAGAAATGGGCATAGGTTTGCTCAGTGACCTGCTCAGTCAAGGTGGGGGCGATCGCCTGACTGCTGCCGCAATATCCGCACACCAAATGCTTTGTGGCGGGATCGTACTCCAGCGTTGCACCACAGCTCTGGCACGGAAATCGACGAGTCGGTGAGGTGGTCGCAGTCATGGTGAAGTGAGGAGACAACCGAAAATTTGAACCGGAGCACAGGACTTGACATTAGCTATCCATCGGCGGCGCGGGCGGCGGTGCATTAAACAGATAGGCTAGGTCGGGCACTTGAGACGCCGCTAACCAGCCTGCCATGCCATTTCGCCACACGAACGTGTTGGGCGTGAGTCCGTTTTGGGGCAGTTGGTCAGCAGGAAAGGGGCCAAAGTTTTGCCCCCCACGGGAGAGATACCACTGAGTCTGGGGCGGTGGCGGTGGCGGCGTTCCAGGTGCCTGATTGGATTGAGCAGGGTTCCCTTGGGCTGGATTAGATTGGGCTGGATTAGATTGAGCAGGATTAGTCTGAAACGCATTGACGATTTGCTGCCCCATGGCCAGTCCGACTCCGAGGTCTAGGGGCGAGGAGCCGCCACTCGACGGATTAGCCGCAGAAGTTTCGATGGCGTTAGCGGCCTGATATTGGGCATATTGCTGCATGTTGCCCAGCATTCCCATGGCGCTTCTGCGGTCGATGGCCTGCTCTACTTCTGGAGGCAGGGTAATATCGCGAATCAAGATTTTGACCAGCTCGATCCCATAGTCTTGCATGTTGGGCTGAATGCTGGCCTGAACGCTGTCACCGAAGTTGCCGTAGTTCGAGGCAAAATCAAACACGCCTGTGCCCGTTTGCCCAATCCAGCTGGCAAATCCTGTTAGGACTAGATTGCGGATATGGTTGCTGATTTCGTCTACCTGAAACAAACCGTCAGTGCCGACAAATTGCTGGAGCAACTGCACCGGATCGACCACGCGAATGTTGTAAGTGCCGTGAGCCCGAACGCGCACGGGGCCTAGCTCTGGGTCACGAATCGTGATGGGATTGGGCGTGCCCCACTTGAGGTCAGTGAACAGCTTGGTGTTGAAGAAATACACTTCGGCTTTGAAGGGAGAGTTGAAGCCATATTTCCAGCCTTTGAGCGTGCTGAGGACGGGCAGGTTTTGGGTGACCAGTTCGTAGCGACCCGGTTCGAATGCGTCGGCAACCTGGCCTTCGTTGACAAAGACGGCTTTTTGCCCCGGACGCACGGTGAGCTGAGCGCCCATCTTGATTTCATTGTTGTAGCGCTCGAAGCGATAGGCAATAGTGTCGTTGCTCGAATCAAGCCATTCGATAATGTCAACGAACTCGTTTCTGAGTTTTTCAAAAAGTCCCACAATCGTTCCTCAGTTGGTTCTGTAATGGGCAGTGGAATGGGGCCGTGGAATGAGCGGTGGCGATCGCCCCTCCAGTCGTTTGGGCTGCTGCTAGATGAGCCTCGATCAAGCTTCTTACGATCAGAGTGCCCAAAACTGAATTCAGTACCGGAAGGGCTGAATGATTCCACAGAAAACTTCACGGGACTCTGCTCCGATTCCGGAAAGCCAATTCAGGTGTTTCAGGAAATGTTCACCCTCCATTCACAATCGGCTCACAATCAGCCAACAGAGAGTTGAGACAATACAACCGTATATGAGTCAATAAGTTTGTATTCCAAAGCTGTTTGCACAGCAATTCTCAGTTTGGCGAGTTGGCTATTTGGCTACGCTTCCGACCTGCCCGCGAATAAATTGCGGGCTAATCAGTGAAAGCCCCGTTGGGGCTAAGATCTGTCGGCGATTAGTCCCGAAGGGACTTGATCATTTGTAGCCCGCAATTTATTTGCGGGTGTTGGGGCGCAACCATAATGAGAATTGCTGCGTTTAGCACGATCTTTGGTTTACATGGCTCACGCTGTTGTAACACTCACTCTCGATTGATATGCAATTTTCGACCGCACCTACGGCATCTGCATCATATTCTGAAGACACCTCTGGTGCTGGAATAGGCGATCGCCTTCACATCCAAACCCTATCGACCCATGCCAATGCTCCTCAGGATCAGGATGACGCCAACGTAGTGGTTCAGGGATTGACTCAGACTCCCAAGACGCTTCCAGCTCGGTTTTTCTACGACGATGCAGGTTCTCAACTGTTTGAGCAGATTTGCGATTTGCCCGAATATTATTTGACGCGCACCGAAACGGCGATTTTGCAAGCCTGTGCAGAGGCGATCGCCAATCTCACGGGCGCTTGTGAGCTGGTTGAGTTGGGCAGCGGCAGTTCCACAAAAACCCGCATTTTGCTAGATGCTTACACCCATCAGAACTTGCCTTTGCGCTACATTCCCATCGACGTGAGCGCGGGCATTTTGAAAGAAACGGCTGAGACACTTCTGAAAGATTATGCCAGTCTGAAAATTCTGGGTCTGGTTGGAACCTACCAGCAAGCACTTCAGCAGCTCGGCCCCTCAACCTTGCCCAGCCGCATGATCGCGTTTATCGGCAGCAGTTTGGGCAATCTCCCCCCAGCAGAATGTCACGAGTTTTTAGGACAGATTGCCGCAGCGCTCCAGCCGGGTGATTACTTTTTGCTGGGCATTGATCTCCAGCCGTCTGTCGATAAAAGCAAAGCCGTGCTGGAAGCCGCCTACGATGATGTCCAGGGCGTCACCGCAGCTTTTAATCTCAATATGTTGCGCCATCTCAATCGCAAATTCGACGGAGACTTCGACCTAGAACAGTTTGACCACGTGGCGTTTTATCACGAAGAGCGCCATCAGGTTGAAATGCATCTGCGGAGTCGCTGCGCTCAAACGGTTCATCTGAAGGCGCTCGATCTGACCATTGATTTGGCTGAAGGTGAAACGATTCACACCGAGATCTCGCACAAGTTTGATCTTGATGAAATGCAGGCAGAGTTGCGATCGCACCATCTTGAGACGGTTCATGTGCAAACCGATCCGCAACACCGCTTTGCCGTTGTGCTGTCGCAGCTCCAAAAGCACTAAGCTCGGCTACGGGTTGCAGAATATTCACCCAAGATTGCGGCACCCAAGATTGAGGGGCGATCAAGTAGGGGCGCTCAGCTGAGCGCCCCAACGAGGTTTATTAACGTTTAATTAACAGTTTTAATGACGATCTTGATTTCAGGTTTTGACTCCAGGTTTTGACTCCAGATTGGTCTTAGAACATGCCCCAGCAAGCAAAGACCGGGTCTGTATCTGTCATCGCCTCGGGCTGAAATTTAGGTGTAGCGGAAGCCTGAGGAGCTGGTTGGGATGGAGGGGCCACTTGAGAAGACTGCTGTGCCGTTTTGGGTTGCGTGGCGGCCTTGCGAGACTTGCGTGTGTTTTGGTGGGCGATCGCCTCAAAAAATCCGAATGTTTCCATGATGCCTGTTCTCCCCGAGTTGTGATGTGAGTGGCGAAGCGCGCGCTGTCTTGTTATTACTATGAAACGCTAGAACACAGGTGAAGTCAGGCCATAACAGGTCACTTTGGCAACTGCGTAGGCGACTGCATGGATATTCAGGGCTGTAGCGATAGAGAGAGTGGAAACGGGTATGCCACCTCAGCAACTGGATGCGAAATCGGATTCAAAGGTGAGCCTGCTATTCTCCTCTTGTTGATGATTATGATAAAGCCATCATTCTGAGGCAAAAGAGCCATAAAATGCATCTGAACCCCATTTCTAAATCCCATTTTCGTTGGGAGTGGATATCATTTTATGGATATCATTCTTCTGATTGCGGCTTGCGTCATCTCATACCTCGTGTTTGCGTGGCTGATCAACGTGGTCAAAGCGACAGCAAAAACGGCTGTGGCGATCGCCCTCCTTGTTTTGGTCATTCAAATTCTGTTTGGCATTGGGCCATCTGATATCATGCAAACCCTAGCCAACCTATGGGGCGGCATTGTGAGATTTCTAACCGGGCAGCCCTAAACCCATCACTCAATGGCCTTATCGTTAGAGATAGAAAATCTGTAATTTCTAGACGATTCATTCAAAACAGCTGACCCAAGACAAAAGTGATTCGATCCTTTCGATCTTTTATTAATACGAAATTAATACGAAGTGCTGAATTGATAGGAGGTTCTGAATTGATAGAAGGTGCCGCTTCAAAAGCATTCTCGTTTCTTTATCTCGCAGTTTGACGTTTTATCTCTGGAGGTGCGAATTATGGCCACTCATCGCAAACCATCTCAATTTCGTCAATTGTCTGATCGGCTGTTATCAGGGCAAGTCCCCATACGCCCTAGCCCCCGCCAACGCAACCGTTCTCGGTTATCGAGCCAGACGATGGGGTTAGGCCGACGACGCTTTTTGCAGGCTTCAGCCGCCGCAGTTTCGGGCATCGCTTTATCCAACTGTCGGCAAAATCTCGCCACGACCTCGTCTAACTCCAGCACAGAATCAACCGCCGCTAGTGGTGATTCAAACACGCTGCACATCTACACCTGGGCTGACTACACCACTGAAGAGTTAATCAACCAGTTCACCGAAAAAACAGGCATTGAAGTCGTGGTTGACATATACGGCGACAATGAAACCATGTTGGCTCGGCTCCAGGCCGGAGGGGGCGACGCTTACAGCATCATTTACCCCTCAGACTATATGGTGCAGGAGATGCTTGACCTGGGCATGTTGATGGAAATTGACTCCAGCCGCATCCAGGGCATCGAAAATCTGAATGAGAAGTGGCAAAGCCCGGTTTATGATCCCAACAATGCTCACAGCGTTCCCTTTAGCTGGGGCACGACTGGGCTGATCTATAACAAAGGAATTTTAGAGAGCGAACCTGAAGATTGGGATTACCTGTGGGAAAACACGAGCCAGCTTTCTAATCGCCTCACGTTGCTCGATGACATGCGAGAAACCATGGGCGCGGTGTTGAAATCATTGGGCTACTCCTACAATTCGACCGATCCCGGTGAGCTAGAAGCGGCCTTTAACCGTTTGGTTGAGCTGAAGCCCTACCTATCGAATTTCATGTCTTATGGGTTTGAAGATCAGATCTTGGGCGGTGACTTGATTGTGGTGATGGGCTACTCTTCTGACGGGATTGAAGTCATGATCGAAGATGAAAATCTTGACTATGTGGTGCCAAAGAGTGGCTCATCGCTGTGGACAGATACCCTGGCAATTCCCACATCTGCGCCTAATGCGGATGCAGCGTACGAGTGGATTAACTTTATGCTGGAGCCAGAAGTGACCCGCGATGGAGTATCAGATTTATACTTCTCGACTCCCAACAAGGCTGCCTTTGAGCTGCTGCCCGATGAGCTGAAAAACAATACGCGCCTTTATCCGCCGGAAGATGTGCTGGCAAACTGCGAGGGCATTGCTCCGGTGGGCGATGCAACCGAGCTCTATGAGCAGTATTGGACGGAACTCACCAGCGCCTAGGGAGAGGAAGAAGTTTTAAGTTCTCAGTTTTAAGTTTTGCGTCAAAGACCTGACTTAAAATTCAACATCCAGAATTTAGAACGGCTCTTATTTCAGTCTTTTATCGCATGATCGCACTGCCGCTTCTTTGCTGTGAGATATGAAGTCTTTGCATCCACGTTTGAAGCGTTGGTTCGGTCGTTTTGCAAACTGGGTTCCACCGCTGTTGGGTCTGGTCTTATTTGGCGTGTCTGTTTGGACGATTCAACAAGAATTGAGCCAGCACGATCTGCAAGATATCTGGCAAAAGCTGCGCGACATTCCACCCCGAGATGTGGTGATGGCGATCGCCCTCGTCGGGGTCAATTATGGGGTGCTGACGGGGCACGATGCCTTGGCTTTGCGCTACATTCAGCACTCTCTGCCCTACCGAAAAACGGCTCTGGTCAGCGCCATTAGTTTTGCCGTCAGCAATGCCGTCGGAATCACGGTGCTCAGTGGCGGTGCGATTCGCTATCGGTTTTATACTGCCTGGGGCCTCTCCAATAGCCAAGTGGCTCAGATCATTGCGTTTTGCAGCATCAGCTTCTGGTTAGGATTGCTGACCATGGGCGGCGTTCTGTTTGTGAGCGAGGCGATTCAGATTCCTGAGGCGATCGCCCTCCCCTTTGCGTCTCTCCAATCTGTGGGCCTGATGGCATTGGTTGTCGTTGGGGTCTATCTGCTGTTGTGTGGTCGATTTGGGCGATCGCTTAAGCTGGGTTCTGTCACAATTCCGCCGCTGTCGTGGCCTATGGCGATCGCCCAGATTTCGCTCACCTGTTGCGACTGGGTCGTAGCTGCGCTGACCCTCTACGCCCTTTTAGAAACAGCTCAACTGCCGCCGTTCCCGACTTTTTACGGCATCTTCATTTTTGCGAAATTAGCTGGAGTCATCAGCAGTGTACCGGGCGGGTTGGGAGTTTTCGAGACGGTGATTTTGCTCACCCTGTCGCCTCCAATCCCGTCAGTTACCCTGCTGGGAACGCTGCTTATCTTTCGCGTCATTCACTTTTTTCTACCCTTGGCGATCGCCCTCGTCGCGCTAGGGCTGTATGAGCTGCGTCAGATGCGCCACCGTCAGAATTGACGAGGGCAAGATCTCCAAGGGCAAAATCGCCAAGGCTACCCCCCCTCTGCCATAGAAATTTTGGCTCGACACAAGTGGGAGCTTCACGTGATCTCAGTCATGCCAGCCTGAGTCGCGCCAGTCTGAGTCGCACCAGTCTGGGCTGCGGGCTAGGTCGCGTCAGCCACATAACCCACCTCTATCCACCTCTAGAGACTTGAGATCTTAAGGGTGCCGATCTCCGTTGGCTCTCCGTCAATCGCAACACCGCGACCGTTGAGGGCAAGATGACGGACGATTTTGTAAATGATTTCAATGCGATCGCCCGCCCCAACTTTCTCTGCCAAGGCATCGAGGGACATCGAAGAACCACTTGCTTTAAGGGCATCGACCACCTGCCGCTGCAGATCGAGCACCGAGGCCGCAGCTTTCTTGCCTGCCTCAACCCCCGGCTGGTGATAGGCATTGATATTCACCAAGGAGGCATAAAACCCAACTGCGCGCTCATAGAGGGCGATCAGTGCCCCTACGGTTTTGGCATTCACCTCAGGAATCGTAACCGTAATGGAGTCGCGACTATTTTCGTAGAGCGCCTGCCGAGTGCCCTGGAGCAGCCCCGAGAGATAATCTCCGCTGGTTACGCCGGGTTCCACCTGAATCGAATCTCCCTCACGATCCTTCAGCACTTCAATGAAGGTCACAAAAAAGTTATTGACTCCCTCTCGAAGCTGCTGCACATAG
>JBARXP010000294.1:0-6979 GCA_049647405.1 Elainellaceae cyanobacterium
GATTTTATCAGATGCCATTGGCGGTCAGTCAGATCGGTGTCGTAAGATTGTCGTGTCATTTTGATGCTAAGAAGTTCATTCGTAGCTTCTTAGCACTTCCTGATTTTCTTTTCAAACATCTTCTGAGAGGCGATCGCCCTCTCTTGGATCACTGCTGAGGGGCAATCGTAATCGAAAACTTCATCCCTAGAGAAGCCAAAACCTTTGAAACGGTCTCAAAATTTGGGTTGCCATTTTCTGATAATGACTTGTACAAACTCTCACGACCCACATCAATATCAGTAGCAATCTTTGCCATTCCCTTATTCGCCTTAATGACTTGTCGGAGCGCCATCAAAAAATTAGCTTGCTCATCATTGAGAGCCTCTTCTAGATAAAAACGAACAAATTCAGGATCTTGTAAATCTTGTTCAAAGGTCTCTGTAATATCGATTAGCTTCATCTTTGTACTCCGTCCATAACTGAATTGCTCGACGAATCCTAAAAGATACAAAAAATTAAGGCGATCGCACATTTCACGATGATGAGAGGCGATCGCCATCTCCTAAATCACGACTGAGGGGCGTTGGCTTGCCTGGGCGTAGCCTGTATCGCGCTACCCAACCATCAATCGATTTATAAATGGAAAACTTATCTCCTCTGTCAAATGTTGCGTCCTGCGGACAGGCTTCGCCAACAGTCGAATCTGACAGTATTTCCACAGTCAATTTAGGATGCAGAATAAAGTCCTCATCGGAAGTGCGATCGCGCTCATCGCACGTCACTGCCAAATCTGCATCATAAAAGAGCCCAAGCGCAGGCAACCGCACCTTCATATCCACCGCATAGGATAGAGTACAGGCACCTCGACCCACAAACACGACCTTACAATGCACCGTCAGATGTTGAAGAAAAACTGGATTGCAGCTGCCATCTTGCTATGTAGCGTGGTTGGATGCGTACAGCCAGAAGTTCAGACCAATCAGGAAGGCTCCGATTCTCAAGCGACAGTCTCAAGTCCAGAGATAGAGCCGTCTCAATCTGAGACGATTTCTGAATCCACAGAACCCGAAGCATCTCCAGAATCTTCTGACTCGTCACAAGCCTCAACCGAAACTGTGCCCTCTGATCTGTGGTCGCGTCTCCAGCGAGCAGATGAGCAATACGTTGTGCTGATGCGTCATGCCCTGGCTCCGGGAACGGGCGATCCGGCAAACTTTCAGCTAGATGACTGCTCGACCCAGCGCAACCTGTCAGAAGAGGGGCGATCGCAGGCAAGACGCACGGGCGAAGCCTTTCAGCAGCGCGACATCCCAGTTCGTCAGGTGTTGTCGAGTCAGTGGTGTCGATGTCTGGAAACCGCAGAACTCATGGATGTGGGTGAGGTTGAGCCATTTCCATCGCTGAATTCATTTTTTCGCGATCGCTCGACAAGCTCAGAGCAAACCGCCCAAGTTCGTGAGTTTATGCTGGCTCAGTCAGACGAACGGGGTGTCACCGTGATGGTGACTCATTTTGTCAATATCTCGGCCATTACGGGTTCTGGGGTGTCTTCTGGAGCCATGGTGGTGATGCAGGTGAATGACCAAGACGAGCTTGAGGTCGTGGGTGAACTAAATGCCCTGTAAAATAAATGGCTCTGGCGAGAATAAATAGCTCTGAGAATCGTTGAGACATCCTTACGAAATCGGGGCGATCGCCTATTCTAAATACATCGATTTGCTTTAACTCAGCTTGGAATATTACGACCGCCGATGACATCTGCCTCTTCTCTCGACACCCAAACGATTCGCTCTCTCCTCACCGACGCACCGATTGAAGTCGTGCGTCAGACCGTGCTCGATTTGTTTTGCCAAGTGGCCTACAAAGAAGGCGACTTTTTGCTGTCGTCGGGGCAGCGCAGCACGTATTACATCAACGGCAAACAGGTAACGCTGCATCCCCAAGGGGGAGCGCTGATTGGGCGTTTGGTGTTGCCGCTCTTGGCAGACGATGTAGACGCTGTTGCAGGGCTGACCCTTGGCGCAGACCCCATTGTGACGGCAGCAAGCGTCGTGGCGGCCTATGAGGGGCGATCGCTCACGGCACTGATTATTCGCAAAGAGGCCAAGGGGCATGGCACCCAAGCCTATATCGAAGGGCCACAACTTTTGCCGGATACCCCCGTGGCCGTGCTGGAAGATGTTGTCACCACTGGGCAATCGGCACTTAAGGCAGTAACTCGTCTGCAAGATGCAGGCTATCGAGTCAATCAGGTGATCTCTCTTGTCGATCGCCTCCAAGGCGGGGCAGAGCTTTATCAAGAGGCGGGTCTAGCGTTTCAATCTATATTTTCGATTACGGATTTGCAAGCGCGGTGGCGCGAACTGCATGGCGCGACCTAGATGGCGATCGCCATCTAGCGTGACTCAGCCCTGGCGCGATCGCCAGGGTCAACTCGACAGCTCCTCACTGGAATGCTGAAAATTCTTGAGATACATTGGATACAAGGCTTGCTCTGGGTTTAATTCTGGAGCGATCTTGAGTCTAGTTTTACGAGCCTAATGTCAACGAGCCTTTTCAACGAGCCTAATTTCAGCCCGCGAGGGCTGGAAATTTTTTGGAAATGGTTTGTTGACAAACCCTGACTTGATGGGGAACAAACCGTTAGGCTTTGCCCATCAACACTCTTAGTCCACTGTGACTACCTTTGCGACTACCTTCTCATTACGCCTCTATCCTGTTCCAGAATATTCGTCCAGATTCACCACTATGCGCGATCGCCATTCTTCTTCTTCCTCTGATGTTGTGACAGCCTTTGGTCACAAGGTGTTTTTGCGGCTCATCAGCGGCCTCAGCCTGATGGGTGTGCTGATGGGAACTGTGCTGATGGTGCAGACCGGAGCATCGGCTCAAGCGATTTCTGGAGAGTCATCCGGCATCAATTCATCCGGCATCAATTCATCCAGCATCAATTCGTCGAACTCAGGGGGCTCAAGCCAGCCGATATCTGTTCAGACGAGGGAACCTGTACCCAACGTTAGGATACAGATTCAAAATTCGTCGATTCATCAGCAAGAGACTAGTGTCCCTATCCACTCTCCAGCCAATCCCACTACAGGATTTGCCAATCCCACTATTCCGAGCAGCATTCCGAGCAGCCATCGAGGGCCTTATTATCCAGCCACGTTAGATGCGGCCTTACCTTTTCCCGACCTGGTTCTCCCAGAAATAGCTCCAGAGCTGCAACTCGTGATTCGGCTCAGCGAACGGCGGGTTTATCTTTACGATCGCGACAATGTGCAAGTCTCTTATCCCATTGCGGTGGGCAGGGCAGGCTGGGAAACCCCAACGGGCACCTACTCCGTTATCAATATGGTGGTTGATCCGGGGTGGCAAAACCCATTCACTGGGGCGGTGATTCCGCCGGGGCCGTCGAATCCGTTGGGCGATCGCTGGATTGGCTTCTGGACGGATGGCGAAAATTTTATCGGGTTCCACGGAACGCCTAACGAAGGCTCGGTGGGTCGAGCCGCATCTCACGGCTGCATCAGGATGTATAACCGCGACGTGCGTGAGCTGTTTGAGACGGTCGCTGTGGGAACGCCAGTGATTGTCGAACCCTAGAGTCTGACTGCATCTCAGCTCATAATGTTGATGGCTAGGGTACGTTCTAGCTGCCCGATGCGTTCGCCACTTCCGATAGATGATCGGCTGTGGCTTCGACGAGGGCGATCGCATCTTCATAGACCATGCGCGTCGGCCCCAGCACTCCGACGCTGCCCGTGGCCGAATCACCCCAGTGATAGGTGGCCGAGACCAGGGTACAAAACTGAATCGGCTCTAACGGATTTTCTGTGCCGATGCGCACCGTTACGCGTCCCTCAGGGGAGGGCACTCCATCTTCAAAAAACAGCGGCAGAAGCTGATCTTGTTCGACTTCTAACAGCTGCATAATCGTCTGCACCTGCTGAATTTCGGCAAATTCGGGCTGACGACGCAGCACTTCAGCCACGCCGCTCACGAGCAGATGAGACTGGCCGACTTGGTGAGTCAACCGACGCCCTAGCTCAGCCAAAGAAGCTTGCAGCAGTTGGGCATAGTGGTCAAACTCGCGCCCGAGTTCTCCCCAGTCGAGAGCGCTGATTTCTTGGAGCGATCGCCCCCGAAGATGGTGATTGAGAAAGTTAGACAACAGCTCTAGCTCTTGCTCTAATATGGCTAACTCTTGCACCGAGACTTCGTTTTGAGACTGAGGCAGAGTGAGCAGCATCGACTGGGTTTCAAACGAATCGAGCACTACAATCAGCATCAGTCGGCGGGCGTCAACTTGAACCAATTGAATGTGGCGTAGGCTCGTCGTTACGGTTTGGGGTGGCGTAATCAACGCAATACAGCCGCTGAGGTGAGCCAGAATGTGGGCGGCTCCTCTCAATGCGGCATCCAGAGACCAAGACTCCCAGTTGAGTTGTTCCGACAATACTTGCTGCACCTGCTGCCGCATGACTTCGGAGGGCGTCAGCAGCTTATCGACGTAAATGCGATAGCCAGAATCAGACGGTACACGACCTGCTGATGTGTGCGGCTGATACAGCAGCCCGACCTTCTCCAATCGCCCCATTGCATTGCGAACCGTCGCTGAGCTGACGTTGAGATTGAATTCTTCTAAGAGTGCTTCAGAACCAACGGGTCGAGCTGTCGCCACATAGTGACGAATGGTGGCCCACAGAACATGCTGTTGGCGATCGCTGAGCTTAATATGCATCGGATGATATAAGACCAATGAAAAGGAATGAAAGCATCCTGAACTTCAGCAGGCAGGAGATAAACGCGCAGACAGAATTTATAGATAGCATGAACCGAGCATCGAACAAGTTTCAAGTGAACGATGTTATCTCTTGGCAAGGGTTCAGTGCAGATCGGGGCAGTCAATCAGAAAAAATAGCTGAGCGACAAGTCTCTCAATCGTAGATTTTCAACAACCGTAAGTCTCCTATGAGACGGCCAGACTCGCATAAATCATTCTTATCTATCATGACGTAGATTGCCCAAGAATGGTGATTGCATGAGCGGTTACGGCGTTTA
Source organism: Elainellaceae cyanobacterium (assembly GCA_049647405.1). Taxonomy (GTDB): domain Bacteria; phylum Cyanobacteriota; class Cyanobacteriia; order CAKZMO01; family CAKZMO01; genus CAKZMO01. The sequence continues at coordinate 5,044 of JBARXP010000294.1, forward strand.
CTGCGTCTGCAAGAGCCGTTCTTGGCTACTAGGCTTGAGCAGAGGCTTGAGCAGAGGCTAAGGCTAAACGCCTCTGAGGCTCTATGGCAATGTACACCTGATGGTTTTCTGCACCATGATTTTTTGAAACCCAGGGTTAGCGTACCAAGATCACCGCGATTAGTATCGCGGCACGCTCGAATCAACGTAGAGCGAGTAGGCGTCAATGCCTCCAGCCAGATTTTTCACATCTGAAAAGCCGTTGTGAGCTAGCCACTGACACATTTGTGCCGATCGCACCCCATGATGACACATGACAATGGTCTCCGCGTTGAGATCGAGGCGCGTCAAAATCGAGTCACCCCACTCAGCAAACTGACTCAGCGGAAAAAGGATGAACCCTTCTAGGCTAGAGAGGTGAAGCTCTTGGGGCTCTCGCACATCAATGAGTTGCAAGGCCGATGTGTCGTGCTGGCACCGAGCTGCAAACTCTTGAACAGATATTTGGATGGGCGATCGCATCGCAGAATCTGCGGTCATGGGGTCGATTACTCCTGGCAGCTATTGTTGACTACTATTTTGGGCTACTATTTTTGGCAGCTACTCCGGACACCTATCTTTGGGCCATCATTCGTGAATGGTGCCATCGGGCATGATCGCACCCAGCAAAATCGTGCCCGTCAGCTTTACCATAATTTTTCCGGGAACCCCGACCTTTGCCCCGCTCAAATCGGCTCCGCTCAAATCGGCTCCGCTCAAATCAGCACCAATCAAGTTGGCTTCTCTCAGATTGGAGTGGCTCAGGTTTGCCTGGAGTAAGTTCGCGCGAAATAGATTGGCCTTTGAGAGGTTGGCTCGGTTGAGGTTGACCTTATGCAAAAAAGCATCGCTCAAATCGGCACGGCTGAGGTTGGCATTGCTCAAGTTACGCCCCGAAAAATCTTTTTCGCTGAGGTTGCGACCACTCCAATCTACGTTACTTAAGTCAGGCTGAGAACTCGCGATGGGGTTGGGCTGAGGCGTAACTCTCTGCTGATATCGAGGAGGGCTTGGGGTGTTGTAGATAGACGCGTGACGGGGAGGTTTTGCGCTGCTGCTCTGGGCACTGCTGCTAGAGGCACTGCTGCCGCCGTAACCCGAGGGAGCAGCGGTGGTAGAACGGTATGTCGAGCCTGAAGCCCCATTTCCTGACGAGCCGTTAGACGAGCCGTTGGGGGATGAGCTTGAAGACGAGGCTTGGCGATCGCGCACCCCATTCTCAACGGGCGATGGTCGCCAAGATGCAGACTGGGCACTGGTCGATCGAGTATTAGCCGCTTGAGCATTGGCAGATTGCGTATTGGCCGCTTGAGCATTAGCCTGAGATGTTGACTCATGACTGCTGCTAGAGCCACCGTGAGGCTTGCTGCCCTCTGCATGAGCTGCTCCTGACTGAGCAGACGCCGCCGTTTTCGCATCTGAATGTGGAGATGTTTTTTGATATGAATGCTGTTGGGTGGCAGACGTATCGGCACTAGAGCTATAGCGGCCAGCGCCATTGGCACTGTAAGGATATCGAAACCCTGGTCGAGGTGGAGCTTGATAGCGATAGCGGTTTGCGGATGATTCTCGGGGGCGATCGCCATAGGCAGACGTGCCTGCCGCAGCCTGGGCGCTGGAGGCGCGAGACCACGATGTTGTAGAACGAGTGCTGCTGCTAGCGCGAGTAGCCCCAGAATGAGCCGTAGCGCGGCTTCCGCTATAGCGACCTGCACGGGTCGAAGCCCTCAATCTTTCTCGGGCTTGATTGAGCTGTTTCAGCTTCTCCTGAGCTTTGAGTTGGAGCCTCATATTATCTTTAGGAATCCGGTCAGGATGCCAGATAAAGACAAGATCTTTGTAAGCTTGGTTAATCTCTTCCATTGAGACACCTGGCTCTACTTCGAGAATCTGATAGTACTGTTTGAGGTCATCCATT
>JBARXP010000295.1:0-23609 GCA_049647405.1 Elainellaceae cyanobacterium
TTCCTTTGCTGAAGATGGGTGTCGGATTCGCAAAGACCACTCACCGCAGAACATGAGTTTACTGCGACACATTGCGTTGAATCTATTGGGGCAGGACACATCCACCAAGGTGGGCATCAAGGCAAAATGTAAAAAGGCGGGGTGGGAGAATGCTTATCTCATCAAGATTCTTGCCCAGTGATTTTTATGCGTTTGCCCTACAGGAATCAGGGTAACCAGCCCCACCACTTCTGTCTCCAACACTGCCACGCGGATATAGCGGTAGCTAAAGCGATTGTGCGATCGCACAACAAGCTGACTCAAAATATGAGGGGCAGACCGCCCAAACAACAGGGAAAACAGTTCCGGCGCAGACGCAATCAATAGCTCCACCGTCGCTTGAATGTCGTGGCAATCGGGCGAAAACGGCTGGATGCAACAATCAGATGCAGGATGTTCCATGACATTGACTCTAATCTGGGCGTACCCACGTTTTGATGGAGATTTCCTGAGATAGGGCTGATTGTAGCAGTGGGTAGCAGGGGCGATCGCCCCATATCGGCTAGCGTTCTGATCAGATGATTTAGCCATTCTTGAGACTATTCTCGTATCAGGCGTGAACGCTTACTTCTGATGTTTATTTCTATTGGACGAGAGCTTCGGCCTGATGATAAATAGAGGCGAGATTGACCTTCAGGTTTTCACTGAGCTTCCGTTCAATAATGCCGATGGGCATCAGCCGATGGGGCACCACATCGAGAACATATTCCAGACTGGTTCCTGTTTGGTTGTTCATCTCAACGGGCTGCAATTCCCAATAGCCAGAAAATTCTCGAAAGTCTCCTTCGACCATGCTGAAGTCGAGCCGATGGGGAAACGACTCCACCATATCGAGCACCACCCGCGCACAAAACTTCAGCTTCAGCAGTTTTTCGCTGCCCACCTGCAAAATCCGAATGCCGCCGTGGGGATGCTCAATGCGCTTGCTTTCTGACAAGTTTGGAATAAAGTCTGCCAGACCATCGTAGTGGGTCAAAATCTGCCAGATCGCTTCAGGACTGTGGGGAATTTTCACCTGGGCAGCAATGCGGCGCTTGCGACCGTCTAAAGCTTCTGTAGACACGCTAATGTTGTCGGCCAAGTCAACATAGACCGCATTGGCATCAATGGACTCAGCACTTTCAAGCCCATGGATTAAATCGTTTACATTTTGAGCACCGTCTTCCAGCATTGCGTCAGTCATAGCACGGGACGAATCAGACTCAAGCGACATAGTGATGATAATCAGGATTGCAGCAAAGTTTCAAGTCGCCTAGTAAAACATCACGACAAAAGAAGTGAATGCATTAACGCTCTAGGCTAGAGCCAGTGTGCCCTAAAGCAGGCGATCGCCACAAAGAGGTTTCACGGTATTTTGCCTCTGGAATCCTGTTTTTCTTAGATGAGTGTATCGTCAAACTGAGTCAACGTTGAGATTTCCTGCGTAGAATCCGCTAAAGTCGAGTACAAAGGAGGTAGAACCTTAGAACTAGCTTATGAACTTAGCGAGAACAGAGCGATCGCCCCTGCAAACTAAGGCTATCGGCACAGTCAAAGGCCCAGGGGAAACGGGCAATGAGTATGTGTTTATCACCGCCAACAATCGGTTTGTGCGGGTGGGCGAGTTTGTCTGCTATCGCTACGTGGAGCCGTCGGTTTCGGGCAGTTTGCCCGCCAAAGCCGAACGCCAGATTCTTGGCAAAATTTCGGCTCGTCGCCTCATCGACCACCTGCCCGATCGCCTGTTTGCCGATACTGAGATTGATCCGGGGGCGATCGCCTCTCTGATTGGTTTTGCTGACCCTGATCCGGCGATTTATGAAGTCACGGTTGAAGTGGTGGGCTACTTCGACAAAAATCTGGGGTTCGTCAATCCTCGGCGATCGCCCGAACCGGGATCTAAGGTTTATTTGGCAGATGACGACATGCTGCAAATGGTGCTCAACAAGCGCCAGCCCGGAGAGATCGGAGCAGCGCATATTGGCTGCTTGCTGCTGCGCGATCCCGATGCGGTGCCTGTCACTCTCGATGTGAAAGAGCTGGTCAGCACCCACATGGCGATTCTAGCCGGGACGGGTTCTGGAAAGTCTTATACCGCAGGGGTTTTAGTCGAAGAGCTGCTGTCGCCCAACAATCGCGCCTCGGTGATGATCTGCGATCCCCACGGGGAATATGGCACGCTGTCGGAACTGCGGGGTCATCCTGCTTTTGCAGGGGAAGACGGCTACTCGCCCCAGGTCAAAATTCTCACGCCAGAAGACATTCGCATTCGGTTCTCATCCCTCGACTACCACGACATTCTCACCCTGCTGCCGCAGATGAGCGATCGCCAACAGTCGATGCTCAACAAGGCGTTTAACATTATTCAGCGCCACCGCCGGGGCGACTACCGCTGGAGCATCAACGACCTGATCGCCGCTGTCTACGAGGCCGATAGTAGCCAAGACGACGAAGGCAACGATAAAGTCGGTTCGTCGGCTCCCGCTCTGGAATGGAAGCTAGAAAAACTCGCCAATTCTCCCTACTTTCATGCCTTTGAACATCTGCCTCCCCGTGATTTGTTTGCGCCGGGGCAGGTGACGATTCTGCAAATGAATGAGATCAGCCAAGAAGAGCAGCAGGTGATCTGTGCGGCGGTGTTGCGTCAGGCCAACCAGGCTCGCATGAATACGGCCAAGGAGCGCGTCGAGTCTGACGATGAAAACTACCTGCCGTTTCCCGTCTTCATTTTGCTGGAGGAAGCCCACCGCTTTGCCCCAGCCCATGAACCGTCTCGCTGCAAGATGATCATCCGCACCATTCTCAGTGAGGGACGCAAGTTTGGGCTGGGCATGGGGCTAATTACCCAGCGACCGGGCAAGCTCGACTCCGATGTGCTGTCTCAGTGCATGAGCCAGTTTCTCATGCGCATCGTCAACCCCGCCGACCAAGACAGCCTCAAATATGGCGTCGAAGCCGCAGGGCGCGATCTGCTGAAGGAACTGCCTGCTCTCACCAAAGGCCAGGTCATCGTGGCGGGAGCCTGCGTCAACACCCCTGTGCTCTGCAAAGTCCGGCAGCGGCGCACGGTTCACGGCGGCGAAACCCTTGACGCTCCAGCGATGTGGCAAGAATATTTTCAAGAGCACCAGATTAAATCTCGCCAAATCTCGAATGCTGCCGTTGCGCCTCCTGCCGATGCCACGACCTTCGACGGATTCAGCATTGATTAGTGGTTTCCGTGGCATTAGTGGTTTCTGCGGCAGGAGTTTGTCTCGAAATCGCGAGATAGATACCGCTGAGAACAATCAGAAAGGCCAGACCACTGACCCAGCTCAGGTGTTGACCGAGGGCGATCGCCGCTAGCAACGCCGACACCACAGGAATCGTCAGCATCAGCACCGACACCAAACCTGAAGAAATCTGCTTGAGGCTGTAGGTCAGCAATCCGTGCCCCAACACCTGGGAAATCAGGGCTAGAGCCAGCACCGCCATGCCCGTTTTTAAGTCAGCAGGAAACAGGCGATCGCCATCGAGCAAGGCTATCGGCAGCAACGCTGGGGCACCCACAAGCGACAGTCCCGCCATGATCGACGGAGCGGTGAACTGAATTCGCAAGCGCTCAATGCACAGCAGCGTAATTGCCAAAAAGATAGCCGCCAACACAGCCGCACCGTCTCCCCTCAGCTGATCGGCAGCCATATGCAGGTCTTGCAGCCCCAGCACCACCACTCCGGCGATCGCCACCGCTAACCCCAGCACAAACCGACCGCTAAACTGACGCCCCAAAAACAGCCACGCTCCCAAAGTTGTGAACAGCGGCATCATGTTGTTGAGCAATGTGGAATTCGCGACCGTTGTCTGGGTCAGCGACCAGGCTGCACAGCCAAGTGACCCTGCAAAACAAGACCCTGCCAGAAGAAATAGTCCGACAATTTGAGATAAGTTGATGGGCTGTTTTGGCTGAATGCCGTCTGATTCTCCAACCAAATCCCCAACCAGAGAGGCGTGCCGCACCGCACTCCACCGCTGCCATAGCCCAAAGACCAGACCCGAAATTAACAACCGCTGAAATGCGATCGCCCCTGGCCCCATCGACTCTTCTGCCACCACCACAAAAATCGAGGCACAGGCAATGCTGAGGAGGGCGATCGCCAAACTGATCGCAGGCACGTAGGGAGTTAGACGGGCGATCGCCCCTCGCCCATACCGCTTCAGAGAAACCCAGATCACCTCTATTTGTTCAGGTGGAGATGCTGGATGCGATCGCCCCTCCTCTTCACAGGCTGAACGACACGGGTAGTTAACGGACGAAAGAGTCATGGGCAAAACCTCCTGAAACGGTTGTGGATTTTGGACTTTAGATTTTGGATTTTGGACTTGTGGCGCGGGTTGTAGGTGTGCTTGCGACGCTTATCGCTCGCCCGCGACTCAAAGTGCGGGCTAATCAGCAAAAGCCCCGCCGGGGCTAAGACCCATCGCTTGGCAGTCCCGGAGGGACTTTATTCTTTGTAGCCCGCACTTTAGTCGCGGACGTTGCGGCACAGCCATGCTGAGAAGTGCTGAGGATGCCGCTCTCTTGAATCTCCGTCATCGATGCCATCGGCGGATTCATCGCCTTGCTCTGCCTACCCTTTCCTGATTGGGTGCTAATTCTGCGAACAAGTTTTGTATACAATTAATGTATAAGATTAATGCGTGCAAAGCAAGAGAACGTCATCATCTGTTGATATGTATGAGGTCAAAACGAAGGCGAACGGCGTGTGTCTCCCGCAGGGGGCACACGCATCGTTACTACTTATGAAGCTTTGACCCAGTCTGAAGGGTGACTGAGGCTATGGCGTCGAGGGTTTGCGGACTCTCAGGCGATCGGCTAGTCTCACTTGAGGATCGACCGAAGCACGGATGTTGAGCGCGGCTTCGATGCCGTCGAGATGATGGTGGGCGATCGCCACGGCTTCTTCTGCTTTCCCGGCTTCGATGCAGTCCAAAATCTGGCTATGCTCATCTTCTGTGCAGAGCGGCATATTCTTCACATCATAAAAATAGGCCAAGGCCGTTAGAGGAATCAGCTGTCTCAAAAATTGGCTCAAATATTTGTTTTTGCTCAGCGCTGCCAGCTGAATATGAAATTGGCTCGATAGCCGCGTCAGCGCCGGATAATCATTGGCATCACAGGCTTGCCTTTCTTGGCTAATTAGCTGCCGCAACGCTGTAACCTGCTCTGAGGTAATGCTCTCCGCGAGTTCTCGAATGATGGTTTCTTCAACCAGTCGCCAAGCGGTGTAAATGTGCTGGGCTTCTTCTAGAGTGATGCGATCGACAAAGGCTCCACGATTCGGCTCCAGCCGCACTAGCCCGTCTCCAGCCAATCGCTGAAGCACCTGCCGAATGATGGTTCGACTGACGCCAAAGTGATCGGCCAGGACGCTTTCACCGAGCTTCGTGTCGGGCAAAAGCTGGCGCTCGCAGATGGTGTTGTGCAGTTCGGTATAAACCTGCTCATCGGTGGACTTTGCAGATGAAGATGAAGACATAGAAGAAACAGGGATCAAGACTAATGAGTTCATCCCACTTTTGCAAGTTGCCCCTCATCCCCCAACCCCTTCTCCCAAAAAGGGAGAAGGGGAGCCAGATTCAAAGTCCCTCTCTGGGAGCTAATCTCGTAGGGGTTTTGCGGAAACCCACGACAGATCGATCCGAACACCCGCCCCGCAAGTAAACTGCGGGCTATGTCGGTCAAGTCCACTTCAAGTGGACTGGAGGCTTCAACCCCTGAGGCACCCCGACACTAACCCATTTCAATGGGTTTTCTTCAGTAGCCCGCAATTCATTTGCGGGTAGGACGAGCGGGTCATCAGCAAACAGGATGAGATGCACACGATCAAAGTCAATCAAGGGATGAAAACCCCTACAAGATTAGCTCGGGGAGCGAGATTTAGGGCTTCGGCGTGAGCTCAGCCGAACGGTGAGGGCTACGAAAGTGAAATACACCCGGACTATCAGCTAACAATTCACGCAAGAACCAGATTCCTGCAATGAATTGCATACGACAATTGTATACACAAAAACAGGAAGCGGTAAAACGCCTCCCGCTCACGCTTCCATTGAATCCGCCCAGGTTCGGCAAAAAGCACTGTATTCTGGATGGGTGAAGATATGACGAGATAGTGGTAGGACACACTGGTGCTTGACATTCGGCAAATTCGGGAAAATCCGGACGCAGTTCAAACTCAACTCAACTTGCGTGGCTCTGGCTATGATCTGGCTCCGATTCTTGATTTAGATCAGCAGCAGCGGCAGCTAGAATCTCAGCGATCAGAGCTGCAAGCTCGCAGCAACGCGATTGGCAAAGAAGTCGGGCAAAAGATCAAAGGTGGCGCTGATCCGAAAGGAACTGAAATCGCAGTTCTAAAGGAAGAAGGCAACCAGGTCAAAGCAAGTTTGGCACATCTGGAGCCTCAAGAACGCGACATTAAGGCTCAGTTGGAGAGCCTATTGCTGACCCTGCCGAACCTGCCCGATGCCTCCACTCCAGTCGGAAAGACCGAAGAGGAAAACGTCGAGGTGCGGCGCTGGGGTGACGAATATTTGCCCACGAACCCAGATATCTTGCCCCACTGGGAGCTGGGCGAAAAGCTGGGAATTTTGAACTTTGAGCGATCGGTGAAGATTGCCCAGAGCCGTTTTGTGACGCTGATCGGAGCGGCGGCAGCGCTGGAACGGGCGCTGATTCAGTTCATGCTCGATCTGCACATTGAGGCTGGCTTTGTAGAAGTGATGCCGCCGTTTTTGATTAACACCACCTCGCTGACCACGTCGGGCCAGTTGCCCAAATTTGCTGAAGATAGCTTCCAGTGCAAAGACGATGACCTGTGGCTAACGCCTACCGCAGAAGTGCCCGTCACCAGTCTCTATCGCGACGAAATTCTCTCGACGGAAGATCTGCCGATCTATCACTGCGCCTTTACGCCCTGTTTTCGGCGGGAGGCAGGCAGCTATGGCCGCGATACGCGGGGACTGATTCGGCTGCACCAGTTCAACAAGGTGGAGATGTTTAAGTTCGTGTCGCCCGAAACGTCGATGGATGAGCTGGAGTCGCTGACCCAGCAAGCCGAATCGGTGCTGCAAGCGCTTAAGCTGCCCTATCGCGTGATTGCGCTGTGTACTGGAGATTTGGGATTTTCGGCGGTGACAACCTATGACCTAGAAGTGTGGCTGCCCTCGTCAGGTAAATATCGAGAAATTTCGAGCTGCTCAAACTGCACTGATTTTCAAGCGCGGCGCGGCAGCATTCGGTTTAAGGCACCAGGGAAGAAGGGGACTCAACTGGTACATACCCTGAATGGCTCTGGATTGGCGATCGGGCGAACCATGGCGGCGATTTTGGAGAACTATCAGCAGCCCGATGGCACGGTAGCGGTTCCCGAAGTGCTTCAGTCGTATCTGAAGCGAGATGTGCTGTAAGGACATCCGGTTGGATGACAGACCGAATCCAAATTCCGCGCCCTTGGTTCTAACAGACAACAGGTAGGGGCGCTCAGCGGAGCGCCCCTACAGGGGTTTTTAGAGATCAAAGGGGAGCATCATCAGGATTTCGGGTGAGATAAATGAGCGACGACTTCAGAAGCTCAGAATTCAATCAAACCTGCCGTTTGCCGCTCTTAAACAATCCAAAATCCAAAATCGCCAATCCAAAATCGAGATTATCGGTTGGCGATCGCCACCACATTACCCATACCCACCTCGGCATCTTGTGCCCCGTTATCTTCCATAAGGGCGTTCGGCTGAACGCCCCTACAGCGCGTCGTTGGTTATCGGTTGGCGATCGCCACGACATCACCCGCCACGACATCACCCATCTCGGCATCCTGAGACACGCCATCCTCAGAGTCTTCGACCCCGTTAGCAGTGTCTGCCGATGCTGCTGCCTCTGAACTCAGCGTCCGCACGGTATGAGGAATGCCGAGCACATCATCATAGGCATCTTCGACCTGATGCGACTGGCGCAGCAACTCAGCATCAAGCTGGTGTAGCCGCTCGATTTCGGCCTCGCGATCGATCTCGCAGGTCTCTTTCTGGCGCACCAGTTCCCCCAGTTCAGCTCGACGGGCGGCGATGTCTGCATTCATCCGATGCACCACCTCTTGCTGATAGGTTTCAAAGCATTCCTTCACGGCCTGATAGACCACAAACGATTGTTCTTGAGCCACTTGGGGCAACGTGCGGCTGAGTTCGGCTTTCATCGTTTGCACCAGCTTTTTGCGAGCCTGCTCTGTCGAGAAGCTGCCAAGCCCCAGTCCGGCGATCGCCATGCCAATTGGCCCCAGCACAATGTCGGTCAGCAGCGTGAAGAAAATCGTGATCGCAGTCGCGCCCACCAGATTCATGAAAATCTGTTTCCAGTTAAATAAACCTGTACCCGCCATGGCGATCGCCCCGACATCGCCTGTGGTGAGGGCGTAGAGTCCCATCGCCCAGCGAGCCCAGCCGGGAGATTGGTCTTCGTGGCTCAGATTGGCGTGAGACATCATCCGCTGTCCGGTCAGCTTCTCGTTGATCTGCTGGGTCAGTTCGCTGTAAGATTCGCCATGCTTGACTGCGCTGTGAGCCAGGTCGAGGAAGGCACGCTCAATGGTTTGCTGAGCCTCTTTGCTCCAGGCGGAGATCTTGTCGTTGAGATAATGCTCAAAGGATTGCTTCAGCGCCGCCTCAAACTCTTTGCGCTTGTTGCTGCGCAAGAAGTCGAGGAACTTCAGCTCCGGCTGATAGCGGACAAAGTCAGCCTCAAATGTCTCGTCAAGAGTCACGACAAAATCGCGGAACGACGTGGTGATCTCGCCCGCCTTGCGCTCGCCCACCACCCGGATCTCGTCTTTGAACTGATCGCGAATCTCGATCAACTGCTCAAATTCAGGCTGCACCGAGCCAATCTTGTGGCGCAGCTCATCCAAATCGCTGCCCAACAGCGGAACCCGACGCTCGATCGCCTCGTGGGTGGTGCGGTATGCCTGTCGAGCCAGCATTTTGGCCTGACGCAGCTCGGCGATCGCCCGTTCTTGCGTCAAAAACTGATTCAGCGACTGCATAAACTCGCCAAAGCCCGTGCCGTCTAGCGACTCATGCTTCAGCCGTGCCCGCAAAGCATTGAGCGACGAAATCTCGAAGACGCGATCGCCATAGACATCCTCACCCTCAATCTGGCAATAGTCTTCCAGATTGGCGCGAAACACCTGCCGCACCCGATTCTCGGCCTCAAGCAACTCGGTTTCATCGTCAGGATCGACCAAGCGGTTACGAATCTCATCCCAGGCATTGATCAGAAAATAGACCGTTAGGCCGCGATCGCGAATGTAGTTTTCTAGATAGCGCTGCTCGCCCAGGGTAAACTGCTGGGTCGAACTCAGCACGAACAGGATCGCGTGGCAGTTGTGGATGTAGTTGAGGGTGAGCTGGTTGCGGGCTTCGGTGTCGTTCAGCCCCGGACTGTCGATAATCTCCACCCCCTTTTCCAGCAGCTCCAGGGGATAGTCCACCACGGCATATTCCACATCGGGAAATGCCTGCACGCCCTCATCTTCCAGCTTTTTCGCCTGCTCAGGTCGAATCGTGTAGCGCTGCTTAAACGCATCAAAGGAGAGGGTTTCGGGCACTTTGCCATCGTTGAAATGCACCGTCACCTGTTTCTCCGGCCCATAGCGCAGCACCGTCAGCACTGCCGTACAGGGATTGACATCTGTGGGCAGCAGCTTTTCACCCATGAGCGCATTGAGAAACGTGCTTTTGCCCCGCTTCATGTCGCCCAAGACCAGCAATCGAAACACATCTGAAGACAGATTACCGCTCGCCGTATTGAGGTCGGTGATGACCGGGTCGAGCGCCAGCTTTCCAGATTTAGGGCTGCCTTCTGTTTCGGCGATCGCCAAGGTAGAGGCCATATCTCCTAAATATTGGGCAAAATCTTGACGAGATTGGGCAACCTTCTCAAGGTCTTGAATGAAGTGTTCTGACTGGTAGCTCATGGGTGGTAGTGTCTCCAAATGTAGAATGTCCGACGGTCAACCCGTGGAACAGTGCTTTGCTCCCAGCCTAGAAATTTCTCTGTGGGTGTAGGTCAATAGTCTGTGCCAAACCTGAAAGAGGCACAAGCCATAGCTGACAGCGATCGCAGCCAAAACAGATGACCTGCTGGCGATCGCCCCACTGTCAAGCACGGGAAAACCCGTCAATTTCTGCTTCAGAAGCGTGGTGCAAAAGTCTTACGAAATCAGGATGTTTCGGCACTGGGACGATGGATGAGGTGTGGCGATCGCCCCTTTTTCAGGGTCTCTGCTACCGGAATGTGCCCAGTGATGCCGTTTTTCTTAACCAAAAGGCTCAGGTTTGGAAACTGTCCTATCCAAAAACACGAGTAACTTGGGAATGGCTAGCGAAGTTCGATGCTGGAGGATTTTGTTGGCTGGATGTGCGATTGGCACTGGCTAAGATTGACGCCAATTTTCAGTTTGCAAACCGGAAATCCGGTCAAACTCCCTTTGGTTTGCTGTAACCATAATCAAATTGTGTTGAAGTGCGGTAGCTGCGATCAAGACATCGTAAGCACCAATAGGTTGCCCTTGAGACTTGAGAGCAGCGCGGATTTGAGCGGTTTGTTCAGCCTCTGCTGCACCAAATGGCAAAACGGTCACAGAAGATAGAATACTGGCGATCGCAGGTTCAATTTTCTGAACACGTGAAGGATTCAAAGCTAACCCGTAACGTAATTCCATGACTGTAATTGCTGAGATGGCAATATCAACAGGTAGTGTCTGTTTAAGCTTGAAGGTAGTTCCAGCTTCACCTTTGATGAAATCACTAATGACGCAGGTATCGAGAAGATAGCGCATCAAAAAAGCTCCGGGTCATGAGGCGGAAGGAGTTCGTCTCGGTAAGACTCAAAGGCAGGAAAGTCGGGGCTTCCTTCGTAGGACAAGATAGACGCTGACCATTGAGACGTGGAATCAGGTAGTGGTTGAATCTTCTGCCGTAAGGCTTGCAAAATTAAGGTTTGCAATGGAATATTGGACTGCTCTGCTTGATGGAGTAGGTCTTGCTCAAGATCGGGTGGCAAGTCGATTGTAATTTGCATGGTAAGTTTCCCTAGCGGACAACTGATTCATTGTTGGGTTCAGGCTGCTATCCAATTTTGGCAGGAAAAATTTGCTCGAACCATTCTTTACCAAAGTACATGAGCCTGATCTCGGTCTCTGGCAACCCGATTTTAGAACACGTAAGAAACCATGAATTGTGTCATCTGTAAGCAAGGACAAACTTATCTCGGAACAACCACAGTCACTCTGGAGCGAGAAGGGGCGATCGCCTGTCTGGGCGGAGCCCGCATCGCCATTTTTAAGCAGGAACCTGCTGAGATTTGTGAAAACTGTGGAGAATATCATTTAAGTGAGGTGGTTACGGGTGGGATTTTAGAACGCACAGAGAATGTCACCAAGAGCACTTGCTTTTGTTATTAACTGCGTAACTTAATACTCAACGGCATCCCTGTTTCAGCATAGCCTCCAACTGTTGCTTAGCATTCTTCAGATGAATAGCTATTCTGGTCGCTAGTTCGATATTGTCTTCGAATAAAGAGCTATGAAACTCCTCAATATACCTCTCAAAGTCTTCGATAGTGCAACTTACTTTTGTGCCCCCCATCCATTTATGGAAGTCAGTATGAATATCACCACCTATCGCGAAAAGGTTGATTTCTAAATCTGCAAACTGGGGATACGAATATTGATCATATAAATGATGTACCTCAAGATCAAACTTGTGAATGCTCTGTTTACGTCCTGTCAGTTGACACTTTTTCTTAGCTTTTTCACGAACTGCTTTCTTTGCATCCTCAATACGATTCTTTCTTCTCGCTTCGTGCTCTTCGATAGTTGCTAAAGATCTAGGCGCATAGTGTCCAACCGCTTCCATCCATGCCTTACGATGTTTTTGCTTGAGTCGTACTCCCAAGTGAAGGCTTACAGATGCAATGCCTGAGCCACTAAAATAGTGATTTTTTTTAACGTCACCGTTTTTCGAGTATGCAAAATCTGGATCTTCGAAAAAATCTACATTAAGTCTCAATGGCTCAATTTCAACATTCTCTTGTTTCTGAATCGATTGGAAGACTTCTCGAAGAATATCTTGCCGTGTACCCAGAGCAAGAACTTCTCGACTCGCTCTTGGGGATAAAAATGCCCTACCTTCCTTGAATACAATGCCGCCACCTTTGAAACTGACTTCCTGAAGCTTTTTCGTAATCATTAGTCCCTTGAGGCGCGTATCTCGTCGGAGTAACCATCGCTGAAACCTGACAAACATGTCTCTCTCTTGCTTGTTTTCCTCTAAATAGTTGCAGATCTCGATAGCGCCTTCAGGGCTAAACAGCCTAGCTCCGTAAGCCCCCCACCGAAAATGAATGTCTTCGACTAAGTCCCAGTCATCATCCGGATCTTGATCGAAAAACTCACAGATTTGAGTGAGCCTTTCTTCCTTAATGTCTAAGGCATTTGCAAGCTCTTTCTGTGTAATATTAAAACTGCCCATCTTACTATTCCACCTAAAATGCAGCGAGCAGGCTGTCTCGCATGTTCTTCAGCTCTTGGAAAACTTCTGGGTTCCCGCCTTTATCTGGATGATGCTTGAGAGCAAGCTGATTAAAAGCTGCTTTGATATCCCCAGCAGTAGCTTTCTTAGGATCTAGAGCAAAAACTTTCCACGGTAAGAAGTTGCGAAGAACATCGACACCATTGATGGAAGTTGAACTAATTGCGTTTCTTTCACTATCAGGAAGCCCTACAAACTTCCGATATGCTTTTAGCCATGCCTTTTTCGTTGTCATTTTAAGAGCATTATCTTTAACGAATAAGGCAAATGCTGTTTCTCTCTTCAGTTCCTGATACGAGGAGCACTTAAATGCTTTTATAACGGCATCTTTCAGCTCGTTCATGCTTGGTTCAGCAGGTGCGAAAGCTCCCCCGTGTACGAATTCGGCAAAACTTAACAAAACCTGACTGTCATAATTATGAGCGCTTGATAGTTCAAGTATCTTGGCTCGAACCTGATTGATATTCGCAGGTTTGCGTCGATTTTGCTTTTTTGACTTCTGAGGCATTTTGTTTCGTAGTGGGAGACGTGTGTTTGGATTTAGCTTGCTCTCAACTTAAATATTCCCCTTGAAAGCTGTGAATCAACACCACGATATCAATAGTTCTTGACACGAAGTTTCACACAAAATTAATACGCATATACTAAGACTATGAATTGTGTTAAACATAAATTTGCAGGATAGTGACTGCCACATCTAAACTCCTATTCCCTGGGTTCAGACTCCTACTCTTACTAAAATGGCGATCGCTCAATTCTCTTCATCATCTGATAGCTGCTCTAGCTCAGAGGCGATCGCCTCCGCCACACAAGCACATTCAAGCTGAACTTGCGATAATACAGAGATGACATGAGCTGATACGGATTGAGTGAAAGATAGTGATGCCTCCTGAAGATTTTGAATCTCCTTTATTCGAAATCATGACTCCACTAGGAATCCGCATTCGCACTACGCCGTCATACTGGAAGAAAATCATTACCCTCAAGCATCCCATCATGGTGGGGCAAGAAGAGGCTGTTCAGCAAACATTGCAAGACCCTTCAGAAATTCGTCGAAGTCAAAGTGATGCAGACGTGTATCTGTATTACAAGCCTGAGCCTCCAAACTTCATCTGTGTCGTTACTCGACATCTAAACGGAGAAGGCTTCGTCATCACCACCTATCGCACCAACCGTATCAAGATTGGAGATTTAGTATGGACAGCCTAAAAATCTACTACGACGAAGTTGGCAAAACTCTGACCGTTTGGTTTGATAACCCCGACCAAGAATACATCGCGGAAGAAACCGAAGACGAAGTCATCCTCATCAAAAATCAAGTCGGAACCGTCATCGGCTTTGAGCGCCTTAACTATACGCCTGTGAATGCTGACAATCTGCACGTTGAGCTGTTGAGAATCTAATGGGTGTGGCGATCGCTCAATTCTCTTCATCATCCGATAGCTGCTCTAGCTCAGAGGCGATCGCACTCTGCAAATCCTCATCACAGTGAGTATTCAGGTGGATGGTGCAAGCGGCTAGGTCTGCCAAAATGTCGGCTTTCTGACTGTCTTGCAAGCCAGGTAATTGGAGCTGATGAACAAGTTCTAAGACTCGGCCACATTCATCGCCCAGTTCTCGAATGAGTACCCGCAGCGTTTTATCTTGAATGGCGAGTGACTTTGCTTCTAGCTGCATGACTACCTCCCTAACCGCTTGTTCGCTTGCTGGATTCCCTTCTCAAATGCTCGAATTTCCTTTTCCCAATGGTGAATCAGGCCAAAGTCAGGTCGCTCTTTTTGTTTTTCTAGCCTAATCTTTTCTAGATGCTCTGTAATTCGTTTTTCTAAACTGCGAATTGCTTTTAGATGGTTACGCTTTCCCATAAGTTTTATCCGATGCCCCTATTTTAGAAGAGTTCCCCATTAAAAAATTCGCAAATACGGTTGAACTCTCACCCGACATCTTGTGCTATCTCTGCCACGGGGAATGATTCTAGGCGGGGAAGAGAGAGGGTGGAGCCTCTCAAATCCCCTGATCATCCCAACTTAGCGTCGGTAAGTCGAGATGACTGGGATCAATGTTATCCCCACTATCTTGCCCTTACCACTTCATATCAGGGATCTGGATAGTTCCCCGTTTTCCTTCAAACCGAAAACGGAGATACCCGTCATGTTTCAACCTGCTTCTAGCGGGGCGGCTCAGTCCGCTCCTCAGTTCAACCTGCCCACGTTTAATCAAGAGGTGGTGCGTCACATTTTGCTGGGCGACTACAGCGCTGTGGTCGAGGCCATCAACCGCATGGCCGTCCTTGGCTATTGCGAGCGAATTGCCTGGAGTGAACCCATTCCTACTGGGCGCAATGGCGAATTCATCAGCGTCATGACCCGAAAGCACACCCTCTCCTAACGAGCAAGAGGCGATCGCCACGCAGAACAGGTGCATCCCACGTTTGTACCCCTCATCCTAAATCCTTCTCCCTGAGGGAGAAGGACTTTGAAACTCCAGTTCCCCTTCTCCTCCAGGGAGAAGGGGTTAGGGGATGAGGGCAAATTTGCAAGAGGCGATCGCCACGCAGAACGAGTGCATCTAAACTCATGTGGCGATCGCCCATTGGGTAGCCCCTTAGTTTTCGCTCAGAGAAAACTGGTAGCGATGGTAGCCGCCGTCCCAGTCGCCAATCCAGACGTTGTAGGTGCCTGCCGACCAAGAGCCAGAGATTTCGGGCAGCAACCCGTTGACATCATCAGAGCAAATGCGCCCCCCCGGCCCCTGAATCAGCAGTGTCACATCTTCTGATGAATTCACCGACGCCCGCAAAAAACTGAAATCGTTGGACAAATAAACGACATGGTCAGGCGCGTCGGCTGTGTCAACATTGCCGCAATCTGGCGTTTGGCGATCGCCACCTGAATAGCCCGTGCCAACTTGCGGGTCAGGCATAAAACCCGGCGCGAGAGAAAACGACTGGTAGTCTGCCCGCACCTGAGATGCCATGCCCACGACCAGCCCAACACTAAGGGCGCAAGTCGATAAAACGGTTGCAGAAACTTTCAGAATATTCATAGTTTTCAAGATAACGATAATAAGACTCAAACACGGCCAGTCGAAGTGGTAGAGATGTAATCGATTTGGCCTAAACGGAGTACGGATGCCGCCGATCATTTGCAAAGGATCATTCGTAAGCAATCATTCGCAAGTAATCATTCGTAATAGGAGAGTTTGAAGGGGGCTGCACCCCATATTGAAACGCAGTAGAGCTGATGGAGAGAGGGGGTAGACAATCAGCGCTTCACGAGATGACCCCAAACAATAGGCCAATCGAATTATCCCGGTCATTCATTCCCGGTCATTTATACCCGGTCATTCATACCTGGTCATTCTTGAGAGTGCCCAGCAGCGAGACATCATTCAAGAAGTGTCTCCTATTTTACAGAATGAACACATGATTTCTCCCGTGGCTTCATCAAACTGAATGGCGATCGCTCATTGGCCCAGAAAAAAGAAGTCTAAAAAAGTTCTAGGCAGAGGGCGTTTTTTCGGTTTGCTGATCGGCCAGTAAAAAGAAGCAGAGATCGTCAAAGTTTTGCTCAAAGCGAAGAGAATTGACAATCTCATGGCGGGTGGCGTAGCCCGCATTGGCAATGACCATATCCGGCTTGTGAATGAGAGCTTTTTGAATAAATTCTTCGGTTCCTAAGGCTTCGATGACATCAAAATCTCGGTCGCGAAAGAGCTGAGCGAGCTGTTGTACAACCGTGGCATCGTCATCCACCACAAGAATTGTTTTGCGCGATTTTTGACGGCTGACCAGTTGCCCCACCGAGTGCAGCAGGCTCTCGAAGTTAATCGGTTTTGTGAAATATCGATCGACACCAATCCGCAGCCCCTGTTCTTTATCTTCCAAAATCGACAGCACAATAACAGGAATATTTTTCAGCGTCGGGTCGCTCTTAATCAGCGTGGTCATCTCAAAGCCATTTAGCTCTGGCATACAGACATCGGTGACAATCAGATCGGGGGGGGTTTGCTTCATCTGGGCGATCGCCTCTAGCCCATTGGCCGCCTCCCGCACCTGATAGTGCTCTGATTCCAGCTCTTGCCGCAAGAGTTTGCGAATATTGGGGTCATCATCGACCACTAAAATATTGCGGGGCAAGACCTGGGGAATCTCGCTGACCAGATGCACGTGGTGCTTGAGCCGCTTTAGCAATGCATCGTGATCGAGAGAAGCTGTTTCGTCAAGGGAGGAGCGATCGCCCCCTGCTGCTCCATTTCCAGAGGTGACCTTGCCCTCTGTTTCTGGCTCAGATGGCACAATCGGCAAGCTAAAGGAAAACGTGCTGCCGCTGCCCAACTCGCTCTCCACCCAAATCTCACCACCGTGATGTTCTACGATTTGCTTGCAGATGGGGAGTCCTAGCCCTGTGCCTTGGGGCTTATCGGTGAGGGTGTCACCCACCTGCCGAAACTTCTCAAACACGTTGCCCTGATCGGCAGCCGCAATGCCGATGCCGCTGTCGATGACGCTGACTATCGTGCGATCGCCCGATTGAACCGCACGGCAAGTCACGGTGCCCTGGGAGGTAAACTTGACCGCATTAGACAACAGGTTGATCACGACTTGAATGAGGCGATCGCGATCGCCCTCAACGATCGGTAAATCAGGCGCAATTTCTTTGCACATCGCCAGCTCTTTTTGCTCAAAGAGAGATGCCGTCGCAGCAATGGCGCGATCGATCAGGTCGGGTAAATGTAGCGGCTGCATGTTCCAGTCCACTCGCCCAGCCTCGATTTTGGCGATGTCGAGCACATCGTTAATCAGCGTCGTTAACCGCTCGCCTTCCGACACGATGATGTCCAGATTTTCTCTGACCTGACGCACCGTGCGCTCGGTCTTGCGATCGTTGACCTGAATCTGAGGCAGCAGGGTATCTCGCAGTTTTTTCTTGATAATCTTGGCAAATCCCAAAACAGACGTGAGCGGTGTCCGCAATTCATGGGACACGGTGGAGATAAAGTCGGTCTTCATCCGATCGATTTCACGCTCATCGGTGACATCTTGAATCAGCACGATCGCCCCCAGATATTCCTGTTCTTCCTGCTGATTGTCCTGAGAAGATGCTCTGGAAGTGTGATCTGCACTGTTCAGGTCTGCACCATTCTCTGAACCGTTAATAGCAGTGGAGTTAATAGCAGTGGAGTTAATAGCAGTGGAGTTCAACCCAGAGATCGGGCGCTGAAAATCGCCTGTGCCAACACCTGTGCCAGCAGCAGACGGCTCAGACGAGGCGATCGCCGTCGATGCAGCTCGGATGGTTTTGTCGCCGACGGTGACCCAATCCGTTCCTGCCGTTTTTTTCAGAATGGGGGTTGCCGACGCCTTGCCCGTGCGGTTCTCTAGCAGAGCCACTTCTTGGGTCAACACCTCATCGCGCACCTGCACCGTTTGAGCCACCAGTGCAGCGACTTCTTCACCAAACACCTCCGCACAATGGCGACCCATGACATCGGCGCGATTGAGCTGAAACATCCGCGCCAACACCGGATTGAGGCGAGTGATTTCTCCGGCTTTGTTGGTCACGATCAGGCCATCGGCCATGTTGTCGATGATGGAGGTGATGTAGGTCAGCGTATCCTGCAAGTCTTGGGTCGAATCTTGGATGCGCTGCTCTAGGGTGCGGTTATATTCCGCCATCTGGTCGTTTGACTGGCGCAACTGAGCCGTCATTTTGTTGAAGGCACGGGCAAGAATGCCGATTTCATCTTCCGTCAGCACCGGAGCCCGCAGCGATAGATCTCCCTTGGCGACATCGATAGCCGTGTAGGCGATCGCCAAAATCGGCTGCGAGATCCGCCGCGACAGCAGATAGACCATCACCAGCAGCAGCACCGCTGAGCTAAGCCCAATCAGAAGAATTTCGCGGGCCAGTTCGCGGGCGGGCAAAAAGGCTTCTCGCTGGCTAATTTCTGCCACGAGCGCCAAATTTTGGCTGGGCAGCCAGCGATAGACGCCAACCACAGACACGCCGTCATAGTTGGGGGCTAGCCCTTCGAGGTTTTCTCGGGCGATCGCCGCATCAATCCCCGGACTGCTGACCACCGCATCGGCCATCGACTCAGGTTCTTGATCGTCAGATCCATTCGAGGATTCCTCATCAGACTCCTCATCAGACAGATCGCCCTCCTCTGAGGCATTAACGCGAGTGTCATCGCGCGAGATAAACACCACACTATTTCCGGCGCGACCGACCAGATAGGTCTCGGCAGTGTCTCCCAAACCCGTATTTTCGCGAATCAATCGGTCAATGTCGTTGAGGTTGAGATCAATGGCGATCGCCCCGATCTGTGCCCCTTCGTCATCCAAGAGCGGCGTCGCAAAACTAATCGCAGCCGACTCTTCTCCATTGATGGTCGAGGTATAAAAGTTGGGCACCATCGATGTCGCATTTTGTGGGGTGAAATACGTCGTTGGCGCACCCAGGGGCTTATAGCGACCTTCTAAGGCTTTATCACGCGACGAAAAGACCACAAATCCGCCATTGGTGGTGATGGTGATGCTGTTGAGATTGGGCTTGTTGCGGGTAATGTCAGACAAATGGGTGTCGAGTAGCCCATAGTCACGCTGCCATGCAGGATCGTCAGAATCAAGAGTCACCAAAGTGGCGACATGGTTGCGAATCGCAGGAATCTGGCTAATCAGCAGCACATCTTGTCGCTGGCTATCGATCCAATCATCGAGTTGAAAGGCTTTTAAAGACGTGGCGACGGTGAGACGGTCAATCACCGATTGCTGCAACGACTCGCGGGCGCGATTGTAGGCAGAGAGCGCCACAACGCCAATCGTCACCACCGAGAGTAGCGAAAAATAGCTCACGAGTTGAACTAACAAACTCCGCTTCCAAAAGTTCATAGCCACTCCGCAAAAATAGATTTGATTTGGGCGATCGCCTCATCAGCCGCCTGCTCTGGAGTCACGTCTTCTTCAATCACCCGCAAAATGGCATTAGCCCAGACATTGTCTTGCAGCACCTGGCTATAGGCTGGCGCAAACACCTGATACGACGGACGGGCGTTTCCCTGATACTGAGCCAACGCCACCGACGAATGAGGATCGTCAGGCTTGTTCCAAAACGGTTTAGAAAACAGCGCCGGAATCACCGGAAAAATACGCCCCTTTGTCGCAGTCTGTAGATACTGATCCACTACGTCTTGACGAGAAAAGTATTCCAAAAAGCTCTTCGCAGCCTCCGTGCGCACGTCAGACAGTTCAGACTGATCAATAATCGCCAGTTGCTTGATGCTCAGCACGGCCTGCACCGTCTCACCATCAGGCTTCTGGGGCCACGGCACCGTATGAATTTTGTCGAAATATAGCTCATTCGACATCTGATTGTAGGGAGTTTCTGGTTGTCGCTGGGTAAACGGAATCGACAGGGTGCTGTTTGCCGTCATCAGCACCTGCCCCTCCAAAAAACTAAAGTTGTTCCCCGAATCTGTCCAAGTCGTGGCGGCAGGCGGCACATATCCTTCAGTGTAAAACTGGGCAAATTGATCGATCACCGCTGCAATGCCTGCACGCGCTTCATCACTGTCGAGCTGGAGTTGCCCATTTGGATCAACAACTTCAACGTTATACGCTTCTAAAAACTGCTCAAACGGCCAGAAAGTATCCGTTCCCAAGTTAGACAGGCATAGCCCCAACCCATAGATAGAAGTATTGCCCTCCGAGCGCAACCGATCTTGAGCACCCTGCCAAAACTGCCAAAAGGCATCCCATTGGGTCGGAATATTGTCAGGAGTGAATCCAGCCTCTTCTAAATAGTTTTTCCAATAGTGAAGATGAATCGTATTTTGACCAAATGGCAAGGCGTAATAGCTGCGAGTACGCGTCGCTTGATTTTGGTAAAAGACCGACTGCAATGCTGTTTCAGAATAGTCATTTTGATGGAGTTGAATCACATCAGAAATGTCGGCTAATTCGCCATTCCAAGCCAGTTGTGGAATGAGGTTAGTGTCAGCCGCAAAACTGAAGAATACATCGGGAGCCCGCTCTTCGTTAATCGCATTTTGAATATCTTGAATAATGGCAGAATCAGGCAAGAGAGTTAGATTGGCCTGGTAGCCCGACTCCGCTTCCCAGTCAGCCACAATATTAGAAATGACTTCATTTTCTTCGGGCAAAAATCCCTGAGACCACCAGATTTGCACCACATCGTCTGCGGATTCTAAATCCTCACTTTCCATTATCTGTCGCGACAGACTAGCAGAGCTGGGCTTCAGATCAACGCCTTGGGGCACAGTCGAACAGGTCGCTGTCATGAAGGTAATCGCTAAGGCGATCGCCCCCAGCAGACAAAACTGCAAAACACGACCATACTTTTTAAACGGATTAGTCAACTGAACCTCGCTCCTCGCATCCTTAAACCCACGCACATTGAATATTGAATATCAATAGCAAAATCATATAAAAGGCAGCCTTTGATTCTTCGTCTTGTTGGCGCTCCCACCATTGGGCGATCGCCTGCATAATGCGCTGGGCAGAGGCTCCATCCCAACGCTCAGGAATTTGTCCAACTCTAGCCTCCCCGTCGAGAATCGAATGCACTTCGTCAACAATACGTTGACTATCGCGCCCTACTAAGCGATTCGTTCCTTCGGTCACAGTTTCAGGACGCTCGGTATTGTCTCGCATGGTCAGACAGGGGATGCCCAACACCGTCGTCTCCTCCTGCACCCCACTAGAGTCAATCAGCGCAAATTTTGCCTGGGACAAGACGTTGAGAAAATCTAAATATCCCAGGGGCGGCGTTTGAATCACCCGTGGAATTGCGTCTAACTGAGCCCGCAAGCCAAACTGATCGAGACGGCACTGGGTGCGGGGATGGACTGGAAAAATAAATGAGGTGCGCTGACTGAGAGTGGCGATCGCCTCCAAGAGTCGCTCAAAAATTTCAGGATCATCCACATTTTCAGGATGGTGTAGCGTCAGCAATCCGTAGCTTTTGGGTTCAATCTTTAGGTCATTTAAAATATTCGATGCTTTTGCTTTTTCAATATAGTGAATTAAGCTATCAATCATCACATTGCCGACAAAATAAATATCCTCAGAGTTCACACCTTCCTGCACTAAATGGTCAGTAGCGGTATGAGAGGTCGTGAAAAATAACGTCGAAATACTATCGGTACAGATGCGATTGATTTCTTCTGGCATGGTGCGATCGCGGCTGCGAAGTCCGGCTTCGACATGGGCCACAGGAATATTGAGTTTTGCAGCAGCTAAAGCACCTGCCAAGGTCGAATTGACATCCCCAACCACAAGCACCAAGTCTGGCTGATGGTGAATCATTGACTGTTCCAGCGCCATCATTGCCTTACCCGTTTGTATCGCATGGGAACCACTGCCAATGCCTAAAAACTCGTCGGGCATCGGTAGTTCTAGCTCATCAAAAAAAATCTTCGACATGCGTTCGTCGTAGTGCTGGCCCGTATGTACGAGCACTCCTTGCATTTCGGAATAGCGCTCTATCTCCTTCAAAATGGGTGCAATTTTCATAAAGTTTGGACGTGCGCCCACAACATTGAAAATCTTCATGACAAGGTTCCGAATAACAGCATCCAAATCGGCAACAGCACAATTAATCCCAGGCAACCAAAAGCGATGGTCGTGACGGCCAAATCTCGATCTAAGCCATAGGCTTCGGCAAAGACAACCGTGGCAAATGCCGGGGGCATGCCCATCTGCAACACCAGAGCGAGGCGAGGCTCTGCGGTGACGCCAAAAAACATCAGTCCTGTGCCGACAACTAAGGGAACCAGCACCATTTTGATGCCTAAACAAGGAAGCACTTGATTCAACTTTTGCAGAGATTTTAGTTGACTGAGCTGTAACCCAATCAGCACCAGCGCTAAATTTACAACGATCCAGGCAGAGGTTTCTAGACCTTGCTCAAAGGCTGTAGGAAGCGGCAAAGGCCGCAACAAAAGCCCTAATCCTAGGCTCCAAAAAGCCGGATTTTGGAGCAATTTTTTGAGAATATTGACTTGCTTTGAAGCTTGAGATCTACCGTATCGAGTCGCTAGAACAACGCCTACTCCATAGACCCCAATAAATGTTCCTAAGATGTCGTAGAACAAAGCCCAGGCAAAGTAATCTGAACCTACCAAATTCAGAACAACAGGAAACCCCATATAGCCAGTATTTCCCACCATCATCGCCAGCAGAAAGCTCCCTTGGGTTGGCTTTGACCAGGCACTTTCATTTAAGATGGCCGTAGACGAAAGAGATGACGAGTCTTCCAGTCCTCTAGATAGGGCTTTAATTCGCTCATCTTTGACGCCTAAGTCAATCCAAATAAACGCAAAAACTGCGCCGACTAAAATCGCAATCCAGGCAACTACGGGTGCAATAAAAATCCAGCCACTCAAGTCTGCCCGATAGAGAAAACCCGTAATCGTGATGGGCACACCCACCCAAAAGAGGGCTTTTCCTAAAAAAGAACTGAGGGCTTTGGGCAGAAATTTGCCGAGTATCCAACCAGCCAAAATCCAGCCCCCTAGAGGCAAATAGAGTTGAATCAGAGTTTGCGCGAGGTCAGGCATGACGGCAGTGGAGAGGAAAACAGGAGGGAGCGTCGCCCCTCAACCATGGAACAACGCGGTTGAGAGTCAAGCTCATCGGCAAGAGGCTGACAATGTGACCTCAGAGTTCCCGATCTGGCGATCGCACATGACACCCTGCATGACTCACCCACGGCGTGAACAATCATCTTTAATAAGTAGCAGAGCCGGATATTCCGAACCCCCGAACGCAGCATTTGATGTCACAGTATGAGGATAAAGAGTTTTCTTCAGTTAGTATGAGGCTTGCTCTGAAGAGTCCTGCCTTTATCACGTTTTTCGGTTTACTTTCTCAATGCCTCACGCCTCAATGCCTCACGCCCAGTCTCCGATTCAAGATTTTTATCCCCCACAGCTCAATCCGGGGCTTGCTC
>JBARXP010000296.1:0-7756 GCA_049647405.1 Elainellaceae cyanobacterium
CGCTCGATGTGCTCAATGGCAGATTTACGCCCTCTGTAGACGTATTAATTCCGACCTATGATGAACCTGCATTTATCTTAAAAAGAACGGTTGTGGGCTGTCAGGCCATGGACTATCCCCACAAGACGGTGTATTTGCTCGACGATACCCATCGACCAGAAATCAAAGCTCTGGCTCAAGAGCTGGGTTGTCAGTACATGACCCGTCCCAACAATCTCCATGCCAAAGCAGGCAATCTAAATCATGCGATCGCCCACACAGAAGGTGAGCTGATCCTGATCTTTGATGCAGACTTTATTCCGACCCGCAATTTCTTAACGCGCACGGTAGGGTTTTTCCAGCGACCTAAGGTGGCGATGGTACAGACGCCTCAAACGTTTTACAATCCCGATCCGATTGCCCACAATTTAGGACTAGAAGACATTCTCACCCCCGAAGAAGAAGTGTTCTACCGCCAGATTCAGCCGATGCGGGATGGAGCAGGCGGAGTAATCTGCGCAGGGACATCGTTTGTGGTGCGTCGCAGCGCTCTAGAAGCCCTCGGAGGCTTCGTCACCGAATCGTTGAGCGAAGATTATTTTACGGGCGTGCGTTTGGCTGCTGAGCGGCATCAGCTAGTCTATCTCGACGAAAAACTCAGTGCTGGGTTAGCCGCAGAAAGCATCGCAACTCAGGCACTCCAGCGCATCCGCTGGGCGCAAGGAACCTTGCAGGCTTTCTTCATCTCATCGAGTCCTCTGACCGTGCGCGGCTTGCGTCCTCTCCAACGGTTGGCTCATCTGGAGGGAATCTTATACTGGTTCACGAGCCTAGCCCGACTCACGTTTCTGATTATTCCCCTCGTTTATTTGATATTTGGGCTAGTGCCTATCTACGCCACCATCAAAGAAGCGCTATATTTCTTCGTGCCTTACTATTTGGTGCAAATAGCCGTCTTTTCCTGGCTTAATCACCAATCGCGCTCTGCACTACTGTCAGAGCTTTATTCGCTAATCCTGTGCTTTCCCCTAGCTTCTACGGTGATTAAATCGTTTATTCAGCCCTTTGGGAACCGCTTCAAAGTCACCCCAAAAGGAACATCGTGCAATCGATACACCTTCAACTGGGCTTTAGCGTATCCGCTGATTGTGATGTTTGGCGTTACGGCGGTGAGCTTCATCTTTTCGCTTACCCAAGTTAACTTCTCAGCGATTGGGCAAGCGTTTAACCTGGGCTGGGTTTGGAGTGTCTACAACTTAGCCATGCTCGGCATTTCCTTATTCATCTTGTGTGATGCGCCGCGTCCCTATATCCATAACTGGTTTAACTTGCGGCGCACGGTCAGCTTGTCGCTTGTTCCAGAAATGGCTCCTGCTGAAGTTGTTGCAACTGGGCAATTACGTCATACGCCTAGTCATATCGACGAGCAGTCAGCGTCTCAACGCCATCTCAGCCTCGACACTCAACCGGAAGATCTTGATCGGCTGGCTCAAGGGCAAACTGCGGCTTGTCTCACTTCTAAGATGCCTGCCTTTTGGGGCGTTACAACGATGCTATCGGAAGGCGGTGCTGAGCTGGAGTTGACTAGCGGATCATTTCCGACTGTGCGGGCCGGATTGCCCCTGAGAGCAAAACTGATGCTGATGGAAGACGGGATTGCGCTTGAGGGCAAGATGACCCGTGTGATAACCCACGGCGAGTTTCCTATCGTGCGAGTTCGATTTGAGCCTCTATCGTTGACGACCTATCGTCGCTTAATCGAAGTTCTATATTGTCGCCCAGGCCAGTGGAAGAGTCGGCGATCGCCCAACGAATGGCAGTCGTTTTTATTGCTGTTTCAAATTTTGTTGCGACCTCGGTTTTTGTTTGATCGCCAGGTTGATATTAAAGCAGTGCAAGTCGCTCAATCGTAAAGAGAAGAGCTGACAACCCTAAAGAGGCGATCGCCTCAGCCCTAGCCGTAGGTGCTGTCGCTACAGTCAGTAGCCTTAGGACATTTTGGGGGCGTGCGGTGCGCGCGCCCAAAAATGTCTGTGTCCTCAATACGCTGACTGCCGCGACACGCCAGGGTAGTTGTTGAGAAAAACGTAATGAAGCAGCACACACCTAACCTTTTCACGGTTTAGGCAAATATGCGGAACTCATAAGATATGTTGCGGCTCTATAGTTAAAAAAATGTAAAATGTGATATGCGGCTCCACGCGTGTAGATTTTTTAAGAGATTAGATTGCCTAGGTGCTCTAATCGATCGGTGCCTGCCAACAATGAAGTCTTAACCGTTTAAGTTATCGCTACCCAAGCAATAGAGTCATTATGCTAAGCCAGTTCAACGCCCTAAGCACAAAAATTGATGGCAGATACGCAACCGATGTAGAACTACAGTTTATCGCTGACTATACAGCTTCCTATGAGCTTCGGAAGCACGTTTACCTGAAGCTTCAGTCTTTAGAATCTAAAATCGTCAGCGCAGTGTTTGAACGCATTCGAGCCAGCGATCCTAAGCTGCTTGAGCGTGGAGACGAAAATCTAGCCAATAAGTGGCGGCAAGATACAATTCGAGTGCTGCGGTATTCTGCGATCGCCGTCTTGTTAGATGATGCTGCAATGCATCAAGAGCGATTTTTATTTTGGTTTCAAACTGTCATGCGGGCATTTGCAACCCAAAAAAGTTGCGATGTGACTTACACCATTATGCAGGAAGTCATTGAGCAATATCTTCAACCCCTAGAATTGCAGCTAGTTCAGCCGATCATTGAACTCAACCGAGCGGCGTTGGGAGTGGCAGCCTAGTTTGGCACCACATCAAAAAAAGCGATCGCCCAGGGCGATCGCTTTTTTCTTAGTCTCAAATAAAGATTAAACGTGTCGAACTCAAAACCCTGGAATTAAAGAAACTGGTCGATGATCAAAGCAGCAGCGATCGCAAATAGCGTGATACCACAAGCCAAGATAGGGTTTTGCCCCTGACTGACAGCAAAAGAAGTCGCAACACCGGCACCTAGCCCTGCTGTAACAGCAGCACTAACCCAGTCTTTTTTCGGGCGATTATCGTACATGATAAGTAACCAGATTTCTAAAAATAAACTGTTTTGCCAGCCCTTTAATCGATGACATCCACATCCGTTAAAGCCGAGACAGGCAACTATCGTGAAACGCGAGATCGCTCACGCGTCAAGAGAAATCTATCATTCAATATTTGAGAAATCTCAGACTAAGCTCAATCTTGTAATCTTTCGTTTTGAAAAATATAAGAATTCTTAATACTATAGTTCCATAAAGCGAGGCTTTAGAATGAGCGTCAATCTTCTAAACGCTCAGTGTTTCCTGCTTTAATCCAGCCCTCAACGCCGCTACCTGGTAATCGCACGTTTTGCCATCCTTCATCACTATTTTCAGATAGCACAACCACAACTTCGTCATAGTCAATGCCACCAATCCGAGTTGTTTCGATGCTGGGGCCCTGACGGAGCACCATGCCGACGGGTTGAACGATGCGAGCGCGGAATGCTCCTTCTGGAAGAGCCTCTTCTTCTGGAACAGGCTCTATAGGCGCTGGCGCTGGGGGCTCTTGGGCTGGCGGTGCAGCTTCTACAGTCTCAGGCGGATTCCCGCTACCTTCTGCACTCAGCCGCTCTTCTGGGAAAATTGGCTTGGGGGGCAATGCGGAGAGCCGGGTCATGACGTACCGAGCGGCGGCACCTCCGGCAACAAATAGGAGGGCGATCGCCACCAAAATACCTGTCACAAACTTGATCAGACCAAACCAACTCATAACATTGATGACGATAACTGTTGACGATAGCTGTTAACGATAAGAACTATGGGCGATCGCTAATCGTGCTCTTGCGGGAGGCGAGTCGGGCGCGCCCTGAAGCTGCCCAATCTTGTAAAAACTGAATTTGTTCTTTAGCGGTACGGGCAAGGGGCACGATTTGGCTAGCCGCTTCTAGAATATCCTCAGTTGTGAAATCTCGCTCTTGACTAAACGCAATATGCATCGCTTCGATCAGAATTTGCTCGATTTCAGCACCGGAGAAGTCAGGTGTTTCGTAGGCTAATCGATCGAGATCGTACGCCTGAATATTATGAGGCCGGAGGCGCGATAAGTGAACAGAGAAAATTGCACAGCGCTCTTCTTGACTGGGAAGTCCAACAAAGAAAATTTCGTCGAATCGACCTCGTCTCAGCATTTCTGCGGGTAGAGACTGAACATTGTTAGCCGTGGCCACAACAAACACCGGGGATGTTTTTTCAGCCAACCAGGTGATAAACGTCCCAAATACGCGATTCGCGGTTCCCGAATCTCCTCTGCCTTCGCTGCCTGAAAACGCCTTGTCAATCTCGTCAATCCACAAAATACAGGGAGCCAGTGCTTCGGAAAGCTGGATCATCTGGCGAGTACGCGATTCTGACTCTCCAACTAGACCCGCAAATAGGCGACCCACATCTAATCGCAGTAAGGGGAGGTGCCAGTGGTGGGCGATCGCCTTCGCCGTCAGCGACTTGCCTGTTCCCTGAATACCCACGAGCAGAAGCCCTCTAGGATAAGGCAACCCATATTGGCGAGCTTTTTCTGAAAACGCCTCGCCTCGGCGAATGAGCCATTCTTTGAGGTTATCTAACCCGCCAATGTCAGTAATTTGTTCTTGAGTAGCATAAAAGTCAAGAATCTGGGTTTGGCGGATGGTTTGACGCTTTTCTTCAAGCACAAACTCTAAATCATCGGGGGTGAGCTTGCCGTGGCTGGCGATCGCCCGAGCGATGATACGTCGAATACGCTCAATCGATAGTCCCTGACATGAACGCACTAGGTCATCAAACACAGAATCAGCCGGAGGTCGCCCCAGAGCAGCAAGAAGACGCTCCAATTCATGCCGAATTTCTTCAATGGTCGGCAAGGGAAACTCAAGAATCGTCATTATCTCGCCCAATTCTGAAGGGATTTGGATTTGGGAAGAAACGATGACGATATTTTTTGGCTGAGATTTCATCAACCTCGAAAGATTGCGTAACTTACGGGCGATCGCAATATCATCCAGAAATCGATGAAAATCGCGCAGAATAAAAATCGCTGGCGCAGATGAGGGCAACTTTTCGACTAGCTCCAACGCCTGCAAGGGGTTGCGCTGGGCAAACCCGGCATCATTCGGATTGCCCTGATAACCATCGACAAAATCCCAAGTATAGACGCCTCGATTCCCTTGTCTTTGGGCACATTGGGCAATCGCCGTTTCTACGCGTTCTTCTTCTAATGTCACCACATACAGCAGTGGATACCGCGCCCTCAGAAGTAGCTCAAACTCGTCTAGAAAGGCCATGCTATTGCGTCGTTATATTTATTTTTCTACATTGATTGGTCAACCGATTAGTTGGGCAACCGATTAGTTGGGCAACTGACCCTTCAAGCTGGCAAGAGAGGCCCAGCGGTTATCTAAAGGCAGAGCGGGGCTCGTGTTTTGCTTCAACTCAATCCCAAGACATTCAACATCACACAGCTTGCGCTGAGGTAAAGCGAGACACAAATGCTCATAGAGCCACAACTCAGGTTCGAAATACCCAGTTGGAGATAGAGTTTCCACTAAATCTTCGACTAAGACTTCTGTCTCTAGGTCTTCATCTACAGAATCAGGTTGATCGCTTAGCCAGATCAGCTCTGAGGCGTTTACCTGTAGCCGATGGTTGTAGTGATTAAGGCAGCGATCGCAGGTCAATGTCACGATTGTTTCGACTTCTGCCACCACCTTAAGATAATTACCTTGGCAAGAAGCTGTCAGCTTGCCTTGAACAGGGGTAAGAGATTCAAAATCATGAAGATGTTGACAGATCTCAATCGACTCTGTCTGCTCTAGTGCTTTCTTCAGTTGAGGAATATATATGGCATCCATGGCAACTTCTCCTGCCGTCCTGTGTTACTCAGGTGACTCGGACTTAGATCCTTCTGGGTCATCCTGTTTGGGGTGAACCACTAGTCGCCGATCGGGTTCTCGCCCTCGGCTGTAAGTCGCTAAGTCGTCGTAAGACTGGAGTAGTGTGTGAACCTGACGCCGCTCGGCAGCAGATAAGGAAGGAATTTCATACTCCTCGCCTGTGCCTCTAACATGCTGCGCTGCTTCAGTGGCGATCGCCTCTAACTCCGCTTGCCGCTGCTTCCGGTAACCATTGAGTTCGACCGTGTAGGCACACTGCTCATCCTCTGCTTGATTGAGATTGAGAGTGGTATTGGCCAGGTATTGAATCGCGTCTAGCGCCAATCCTCTATCTCCAATTAACCCCTGAACTTGCTCTGAAGATAATGACGTTGCATCAATCGTGAGCCAGCAGCTTCCCTCATTCTCAATCGTAGAATCATCAGCAGATACTGGAGTCGGTATGCCTGAAAGTTTCAGAATTTCCTCCAGCCACTCTTGACCTCGACTCAGTTGATGATTGCTCATAGCAGAAGACGACCATACTTAGAGGGTTTATCGGTCTGACAAAACAGGTTTAGGTGAATGCCCAGAAACATCGTTCACCCTCAACAGCCTAAGACTTTTTATCGGATGTCTTAGTGCCTTTATTCTTTTTGCTGCGGTTCCCTTTCGCCGCTTTAGCCCCGGCGGCATTGGCCGAAGGTTCTTCTTTCTTAGACGCGCTCGGCTCAAATGGCAGAGTTTCGCGACCATTTGTGGCTTTTACCTTCCTATCTTCCTCTTCAACAATTTTTTGAAGATTTTCAGGCAACGGCTCTCGCGATAAGAAAAAGGTCTGAGCCGTTTGGAAGATGTTGGCTAGCACCATGTACATCAGTACTCCAGCAGGTAGGGGGAAGAAGAGAAACATCCCCGAAAATAGGACAGGAGTGACCTTATTAATCGTCTCCTGCTGAGGATTACCCCCAGCTTTTTGCCCCGATAGGAGCTGGTTGGCATAGAGGCTCAAGCCAAAGAAGAGCACCATGCCGACAATGTCCCAGTTGACAGAGCCATCTTCGTTTCGGGCACCCACACGCCCTAACGCTTTAATAAACAAGAATCCTTTGTTTGCAGCAAGTCCTGGCACTTTGCCTTGGAGAGTGACATCACCTGGGGCGACAGCAATTAAATTACCATCCGCATCAAACTCTACATTCCCTAAGCCTGACGTAACTACCCACTGCGGGGTCAAATCTGTTTCTGGATGCTGAGTGACGAGGTCATCTAAAGACGTGCCATCTTCAGCCCGGAACTCAATGCTGGTCTTTTCACCAACAGCTAGAAAATCGCCACTTGGGAGCACAGCCGATAAAGGCACGTGCAGACCGTCTGTGACGTAAATATTCTGCGGCTTCGTTGCATAGGCTTGAGGCTGAATTTGCTCAATCTGAGCCTCAGGCACAACATGCAGGTCTACCGTGTAGCTAATATCAGCAAACGGTGACCCCCTCAACGTCGCAAACAGTGCAAACAGAATAGGCATCTGCAGTAAGACCGGGAAACAGCCTGACAAAGGATTGCCGAACTCCTTATAGATGTTCGACATCTCTTCTTGCTGCTTCGACGGATCGTCTTTATAGCGTTCCTGCACTTCCTTGACACGTTTTTGCATCATGGGCTGCGCAACCCGCATTCGGCGCATGCTGCGGATAGAACCTGCACTCAAAGGATAGAGTGCAAACCGAATAACTAGAGTCAGGGCAACAATTGCTAATCCATAACTCGGCACGATCCCGTAGAAAAAATCCAGGATCGGCAACATAACGTTGTTGGAAAGAAAACCAATACCAAAATCCATGCGCCTATCTGTAAGGAATGTACTCAGA
>JBARXP010000297.1:0-4277 GCA_049647405.1 Elainellaceae cyanobacterium
GGTTCGACCGCGTCTCCAGTCTGGAATCGTTTTCAACTGTTCAATGAGGGCGTCTACTCCCATGACACTCACCGACTCACAACGCTTCTAGTTTGTATTCCTTCTGCTAAAGAATCAACCCTACCCCATTGGGGTGCTGCTATGGCTTGATGAGATTGATTTTGAAGTAGGGTTGTCTCTGATGGAGGCGATCGCTCAACACCCCCACAACATCCCAATTGTGGTTGTGACAGACAGCCATGATTTTCAGCAACGCTTGCAAATCGTGCAACACGGGGCCGATATGCTGCTGCCGACTGCTTCGCCCCCTTGGCACATGGTCGAGGTCGTCACCCAAACCCTGCGAGCAGACCGAGAAGATTTCAAAGTCGTGGTTGTCGATGATGACGTGCAGGTGTTGGCTCTGGTGCAAACCGTCTTATCGCCTTGGGGAATGCAAACCACGACGGTCGATCATCCCTCGCAACTCTGGAGCACCCTAGAAGAGGTACAGCCGCAAATATTGGTGTTGGATGTAGAAATGCCAGAAGCCAATGGCCTAGAACTGTGTCAAGTGTTGCGCGCAGATGAGCGCTGGCAGCACCTACCCGTTCTATTTTTGACGGTACATGAAGACGCCAACACACAACATCAGGCGTTTAGTGTCGGGGCCGATGACTTTGTGAGTAAGTCTACAATGACGGCAGACTTACCCAGCCGAATTTTGAATCGGCTGCAGCGGTTGGTCAAGATCTAGCCAAACGCCTGGGGGCAATAACCTAGACCTTCAACAAACTGTTGCCGAAAACAGGGCACCTCTTCAAGATTGGGCATGCCGTGGGATACGATCGGGAGATGCAAGCGATTCATCACCTGGGTAGGCGGACAGCCTGCCTCAAGGTCATGAATCGCCTGCGCCACAGCAGCAGTCGGCTGATAGGGGATACCGTTTTCCATCAAAAAAGCCCAGCAATTATCACCATCATTAGCGTCTACGGCTGAATTGATCTTCAAATGCATCACCCAGCGATCGTTGAGAAAAATGACGGTCACAGAATCAACCCACAACGTCATCTGCTTGAGCAAATAATCAAGGATCCGTTGAGTCAGGCTGACGTTGGCAAAGCAGTAAAGAAATTCCATTTCGTATTCCTCCCAAGGGCTGTGGTTCTTACTTTAGGGGGCAAGTCTGAGGGAGTTGTGAGGAACATCGCCTAATCCACCATGCCAGAAGCTAATTCACGAGCCTTGAATTTCCTCAATCAGGAACCTAGCTTTGTTGCTGCTTTGCTAGATACGGTGGGGGCGCTGGTTGTCGTCCTCGACTGCGACGGTAAGATTGTCAGTTTTAACGGTGCCTGTGAACGCATATCGGGCTACGCCGCTGATGAAATCTATGGCCAAACCATCTGGAATGTGCTGATCCCCACCGCAGAAAGGGCAGAGGTGCAGGCCGTCTTTCGCCAGATTTTGCAGGCACAGATGCCCAATCACCACGAAAACTCCTGGCTCTGTAAAGATGGCAGTCATCGCCTGATTCGCTGGTCTAACACGCTGTTAAAAAATGCTGCGGGCGCGACTGAATGTGTGATCGGCACGGGCATTGACATCACAGAGCAGCGCCAGACAGAACAAGCCCTAGCTCGACAGTATCAGCAGGCTCGACTGCTGAGCGAAATAACCCGTAGAATCAGCGAGTCCTTAGAAATTGGCGAGATTTTGCGAACTGCCGCTACGGAAGTCAGAGAACTGCTCGACTGCGATCGCGTGTTCATTATCAAGTTTGAGTCTCAGAATACGGGCAGCGTGAGCCAAGAATCGATGCGTCTTGGAGAATCTGCCCCCACTGCGTTAAATCAGGTGGTAGAACTCCAGCAAATCTCTCAGGCACCGCCTTCTCCCCGTGTCTGTGAAGATCTCAACCAAGACAGGGTTTCCCTTCGTACGGGAGCATTTCTGAAGCCGTGGGGCGCTCAAGCCGGGTTCGAAATTGCGATTGATGTTGGCGAACAGCCTTGGGGGCTGATTGTGGTTGCTCAGTGCGATCGCCCCCGTCGGTGGCAAGCCTTTGAAATCGAACTCTTGCAGCAGCTCGCCAACCATATGGGTGTGGCGATCGCCCAAGCGCAGCTCTTAGGCAGCTTAGAAACTCAGGTCAAGCAGCGCTCACATCAGCTGCTGGAGACCAATCGGCAATTGCGGCAAGAAATTGGCGATCGCATTCAAACCGAAAACGCCCTGCGGCAGAGCCAGCAGACCTTAGCGGGCATTCTCGACAATGCCGATGAAGCGATTATTTCTATTGATAGTCAGCAGCGGATTGTCATGTATAACCGGGGTGCTGAGCAAATCTTTGGCTATACCCTCGACGAAGTTCTCGACCAGTCGCTCGATATATTGCTGCCCGATGCCTTTCACCAAGCCCATCGGCAGCATATCCGCAACTTTGCGGCGGCTTCAGAGACATCGCGGCAGATGAGCCAACGGCGTCGAGATGTCGTCGGACAACGTAAAACTGGCGAGGTGTTTCCGACCGAGGCTTCGATTTCGAAGCTGGAGACTGAGACGGGCTTGCTGTTTACCGTTGTGATCAAAGATGTGACCGAGCAGCGGCAGTTTGAAGCGGCACTGCGCCGCAGCGAAGAGCAACTGCGGCTCACCACAAACGCGATGCCCGCTCTCATTTGCTACGTGGATACTGAGCAGCGATATGGCTTCAACAATCAAACCTACGAAGACTGGTTGCAGAGGGCGATCGCCGACCTATCGGGTCGCTATATCTGGGAAGTCATGGGTGATGCCTACTACGCCCAAGTCAAACCCTATGTTGAAGCGGCGCTGGCAGGTCAGAGAGTCAGCTTTGAAGCCGCCGTGACGTTTTCTGATGGGCAACCTCGCGATCTGCTGGCAACCTATATTCCTGAGGTCGATGGGCAGGGACATGTCAAGGGATTTTTTGGACTGACCCACGATATCAGCGATCGCAAAGCCGCTGAGCGCATGAAAGACGAATTTGTCTCTGTCGTCAGCCATGAACTCCGGACACCGCTCACTTCCATTTATGGAGCCTTGGCCATTTTAGCCAGCGAAAAACTAGGCCCGCTGCCCTCCCATGCCCACGAATTCCTAGAGATGTCGCTCAACAATACCCAGCGACTCACCCGCCTGATCAACGATGTGTTGAGCCTAGAACGAATCGAATCGGGCCGAGTCATCCTCTGTCGCCAAAACTGTCATCTGAGCGACGTGATCGTGCAGGCGATTCAGGCCGTGCAGCCCATGGCCGATGCTCAGAATATTCAGCTGATCGTCGAACCGACTCAGCTCACGGTCTGGGTCGATTCCGACCACATCATTCAGGTGGTTAGCAATCTACTCAGCAATGCCATCAAATTCTCGCCGCCCCAGACAACTGTCTGGCTCAGTGCGGCCAAACAAGACCACGACATCTGGGTTCGGATCAAAGATCAGGGGCGAGGCATTCCTGCCGACAAGCTAGACTCGATCTTTGAACGTTTCCAGCAGGTCGATGCTTCCGACTCCCGCCAGCTAGGAGGAACCGGATTAGGACTCGCGATCTGCAAGAATATTGTGCAGCGGCATGGCGGCAAAATCTGGGCCGAAAGTAGCCCCGGAGTCGGAAGTACCTTTTTCTTCACGCTGCCAGAGATTTAATAATGCAGGCAAAGAAGATGGAGAAGCGCATCCTGTTAATTGACGACGAAGCAGACATCCACAGAATTGCCCAAGTGGGGCTGATGCTGGAATCGGGCTGGGAACTGCTGACCGCTCAGTCTAGTCATGAGGGGATTGAAATCGCTCTTTCAGAACACCCAGACGCTATTTTGCTCGACGTGATGATGCCGGGTCAAGATGGCGTGGCCACATTGAAATTGCTACAAGAGTCACCCGAGGCTCAAAACATTCCGGTGATCTTTATGACCGCGAAAGCTCAGGCCGCCGATAGACGACTGCTCTATGCCCTGGGCGCAAAGGGTGTGATTACTAAACCCTTTGACCCAATGATGTTGTCTAGTCAGATCTCTAGTTTCTTAGGCTGGCAGCTCAGCTAGATGAGTTGCCCTGGCCTACGTGGCGAAAATCAACCCGATTCGTCACAACATCCTCATACTCTCCCGATAGTGTAAGAGTTGAAGGAGGTTTTCACCTCAGTCAACTATTAAGTAGGTCGCCTTAAAAATTTACTGCTTGCGTAGGATGGGTTAGCGAAATCCCCTCATCCCCCAGCCCCTTCTCCCAGCAGTGGGAGAAGGGGTGCAAGAGATTCAAAGTCCCTC
>JBARXP010000298.1:0-2804 GCA_049647405.1 Elainellaceae cyanobacterium
TCACCCCGAAAGGCTTTCTGCGTTCGACTTGCATGTGTTAAGCACGCCGCCAGCGTTCATCCTGAGCCAGGATCAAACTCTCCATGTTGTTGAGCTTGTGACTCGTTTCTAACTTCCCAATCTCTTCAGCTTTCGCCTCAAATCTCAGTAAAGTTCGTTATCTGAATGCGCCCTCCAAGACCTTCCACTAACTCATCATAGATGAACTCAGTTTCCACTCTCTTACGGGCTAAATTGACTTTTCAGACCCTTGATGCTATTCTGGCTTTCAAACTATTGTTTTGTCTAGGTTCATCGCTCTCGGGAGGTGCGCTTCAGCGCCCCTTGCCCTCCCGCGCTGTATCAATATAACTAACCTCCTAGATACTGTCAACTATTTTGTCTATATGGTTTTTTGGGGCGGCCTGAAAGACATGCTGCTTATGCATTTGACGGGTCGCGAAATAAAGCAGTGAATAATGTGAATCCTGATTAACCGACAGCGCTAAGAAGCTGGAATACTTTGGAGAACCGTTAGTCAAAGCTTGGGCACTCTTATCTCCGTGAGCGTCGCTGTTGTCGACTGCAGTAAGACTCGGTTAATCGAGTGTGAATTAAGACTAATGATTAATAAAGCTATGCTCATTGGGCAAACAGTAGGGTAAATCCTTAGTAAAGCCCCTCATCTCAAACAGCATAAGAGAAGCCCTACGCAAACTCAGCCTTGGTACGATGGGCTCCCTAACGGCGATCGCTCGACAACTTCAGCACCAACCGGCAGATTAGATTCTGGACTCCAGAGGCAATCAGCCACGATATTAAATCAGGCACAGGCGTGGTTAGAAACTCTACAAACCAGCCCTAACTCAGCGATTGACCTAACGCAGCACCAGCGCAACGAGACTGCTCATCTCGATCTGCCACGCCGAATGTCTTAGCAAATGGATAACGCTCTTGGCCTTGTGTTGGGCTGTGCTGACTGGGCTCTGGCAACGGCAGCAGCACGTCCGTTGAAGGCTTGTAGACGCAAAGCCAAGAGTCTAGTCCGCAATGGCTGTGACCTTCTCCGGCGCACATTCTGCGATCGCTCTGAAATCATTCCTATATGTATGTAAGACGCTCTGATGACCAAATAGGCAGTTTTGATGAAGCTTTGTTTTTCCTGAATCACGCAGAGCTCTGGGATGACTTATGAATAATAAAGAGCATAAGCGCACCAAGGTTGCCGCATGATCGATGGTCACTGCCTGAAACAAAATTGCAATTAAACAGATTTGAAGTCCCATTCATCGGCACCAATCGTAGAACTGTACCACTGGTAAACGACTTTGACCTTCAGTGCCGTGACACTGTCGTTCAAGAGGGTGCCCAGCGACTCTTACCTCCTTGCGTGATTCAGGTTCCTCCTATGAGTTCAGACTCGTTTCGGCAAAAGCTTCGTCAAGAAGCCACTCAATGGCAGACCGAGGGATTAATATCGCCAGTTCAGCTACAGCAGCTTGCTGATCGCTATCAGTTTGAGCAGCTCGATACTGATGCGCGCGATCGCTTTGTCAGCATTCTTCTGATCATTGGAGGATTGTTGCTTGGCATTGGCGTTATCACGTTTGTCGCGGCTAACTGGCAAGCCATTCCTCGCTTCTTGAAAGTGCTGTTGCTGTTGTCTCTGTTGATAGGAGCAGACGTTTCAGGCTTCTTGCTATGGCGATCGCCCCATTCTCGTTCTCGCGACGCGGTATCTCAACCTTCGATAGCTCAACCCCCGGCGCAAAACCCCAGCCAAGATCGCGAGCAGTGGCGGCAGAGACTCGGGCACGGACTGCTCATTTTTGGAGCGCTGACGCTGGGTGCCAATTTGGCGCTGATGGGGCAAATGTTTCACCAAGATGGCTCAGCCTTTGGGCTATGTCTGATATGGGGATTAGGCGTTTTGAGCATGGCCTATGGTCTACAACTAGCCTCATTGGGAATTATCGCTGTCATCTTGGTTAGCATCGGCTTTTGGACGGTGGTGTTTGACGCGTCAGTGCTAACCCAAGGTTCGTTCTTGCAGATCATCTGCCAATATATGCCGTTGGTAATAGGGATTCTATTTCTGCCTCTGGCATACCAGCGCCGCTCGCGACTCTTGTTTGCCATCACAGCCATTGGTGCAATGTCTTCTTTTGAAGCCATTGTGGGCAGTATTGGCGATCGCGCAGGCGATACGGGCGGGGCGTTGTGGGCGATCGCATTCTCGCTGCCGATTGTTTTGCTATGGGCCTATCAGGATTCTTTTTGGGAGCTGGGGAGCCGAATTCCCCCTATGTCTCCATCGCGGCAGCCAGAAGACGGAGACGCAGCCGCTCTTAGCATTCAAACCGAATCTGAATCGGCTCCGAGACGGCTCTTTCAGCCTGTGGCGCGGGCGATCGCCTTCCTGTGGCTGAGTTTGGCGGTCTACGGCATGTCGTTTAACTTTTGGATTTATCCCAACTTTTCGGTAGACGAGAGCCTATCGGAGCGGTTTGCAATGTTTGTGCCCCTGCTCATCAACCCAAACTTTCTGATTTTAGGCGGGTTGGCGATCGCCTTTTGGGTTCATATCGGGTGGCCCCGAGTGGGAACCCAATGGCGACTGACCCTCACCGATGGTGTCATTTTGTTCATCAACCTACTCATTGGGGTGCTCATCGTCTGGCACGGAACGGTCTGGTCTATCGGGGTATTTGGCACGCTGATCTTTAATATTCTGCTGTTTCTCTTATCGGCTGGAGCCATGCGCGAAGGGCTAAGCAATGGCGATCGCAAACAGTTTTGGGTCGGGTTTGTGCTGATGATTGTGC